>JBKJLU010000261.1:0-9182 GCA_046596815.1 Acidimicrobiales bacterium
CCTTGGCCGCCGGTGGAGCCTCGCCGCCCCCCCACTTCCACCCCTCGACGTCGCCGTTGCGCACCGCAGTCCCCGATGCGCCGGTGCGGGAGAAGGCGGCGTCGCCGAAGGCGAAGACGCCACCGTCAGAAGCGAAGAGCCAGTAGCCCTGGCCAGAGGGCGTGGCTGCGCTGGCGACAATCGGCTTGTTCAAGGTGAGGTCGCCGGTCGAGCCCGCGAACGGCGCGTCACCGAAGGTGAAGACCCCGCCGTCGGCGGCGACGAGTCGATAGCCGGTCGTCGGGCACACGGCACGCGGCGCCCGGGCCACGGGCTCGAAGTTGCGCATGAGACCCTGCACGCCCTGGGCGGCCGCGAAGGTGATGTCGAAGGCGTCGGGCTCGGCGATGGCTCCGTTCGGGCGCTGCTGCTTCCGGAGGTAGTCGTCCGGCGACACGTAGCCCTTCGCCGAACCGTGCACGGCCCGCCAGCACTCGTCTTCGATGTGGTAGCCGGCGGCTTCGAGGGCGATGACCGCGAGGGCCGTCGAGTTCACACTCGACGCTCCGAAGCTCTGAAATCCGCCGTCGACGCCGTGTTGCGTGGTCAGGAAGGAGATCGACTTCGACACCGTGGCATCCGTGGCATCGAGGCCGGCGGCGACCAGCGCCTCGATGGCGCGCGCAGTGGTGTCGACATCTGATCCGTCGAACTGCCCTGAGCCCTTGGTGCCGGAGAAGTTGAAGCCGTTGTCGGAACGCTGGGCGTTGCGCACGAAGTTGACCGTCTTGGCGTCGACCGACCGACCGAGAAGCGGGTGGACGATCATCACGAGCAGGGTGTCGGTGAAGGCGCCGTACGACCCGTCGCCCTGGCGAGCGGCGTCGATCGTCGCCACCAAGTTGGTGGGGCCGTCGCCATCGGGATCGAAGGCGGTGGCACTGAGCCCGACGGAGCGGGCGTCGAGAACGAGGCGAGCCGCCTGCCCGGGCGTGACCCCGGCGTCGGCGACGTCGTCGAGATAGTGCAGCCCGTCGTTGCCGCCCTTCCGGATGGAGCGGACGGCGGCGAGAGCAGCGGCGGTGTCGTAGTCGGCCGTGGTCTGTGCGGCCTCGGCGATGGCGAGCACGACGTCGGGCGTGGTGAAAGCGTCGCCCGACTGGCCGGCCGCCGACTCGAACTCGCCGAAGCCTCCATCCGTCCGCTGTTGGGTGGCCAGGAAGGCGATGGCCCGATCGGAGACCTGCTCGGAACGGGCGTCGGCGGCGAACGCCGATGGCGCCAGTGCCGTGCCGAGCAAGACGGCCGAGGCGGCCGTTGACACGGCGACGAGAAGGGGACGACGAAGCATGGATTTTCCTCCGTAGGGCCCCGTTCCACGAGGGCCACCGATGATGAGACGGAACGCCGTTGGCGGCGTGCGGAGGGCGGGCATCCTGGCTGCCGGGCCCAGGGGCTCGGTCACAGTTGCGGGTCAGCGCCGGACTTGCACCGGCTTCCCCCACCCCCTACCGGGCCGTACGGTAGTCGCGAATCCCGTGACCACTTCCCCGACCCATTCGTTTCCGGCGCTGGTCTGGCTGCTCTGGGCCCTGGCGGCGGCAGCCACCGTTCAGCTGGCTCCGAATCCTCTCTACGTCGCCCTGGTCATCGCCATCAGCGCGCTCGTCGTCGAAGCCCACGCCAAGGACGGACCACTGGCCGGAGCGTTCCCGGTGGTGGTGCTGGCGGGTGTGGCCTTCGCCGCCTTCCGGCTCGTCCTCACCGTCGCCACCACCCATGGCGGCGGCGGCGCCCTCTTCCGCCTGCCGTCGGCGACCCTGCCGACCGTGCTCGGCGGCTTCACCATCGGCGGACCGGTCGAAGGCGACGTCGTGGCGCGCGCCGCGGCCGAAGGATGGGCTCTGGTGGGCATCCTCGCCGCGTTCGCGGCCTTCAATGCCGTGGTCTCGCACTACGAACTCGTGCAGTCGGCGCCTCGCGCCTTCTACGAGGTCGGCCTGGCGGTGACGGTCGCGCTCGCTTTCATCCCGTCGACGTTGGCCGCCGTCGGTGCGGTCCGGGAAGCCGACCGGGCCCGCACGGGTGGGCGGGTCGTGCGGCGGGGTCGGTTGTTGCGCCAGGTCGTGCCGATCCTCGAATCCGGTCTTGAACGGGCGGTCGCCCTCTCGGAGTCGATGGATTCGAGGGGCTTCGGCCATCAGAGCGCACGGCCGGCCGATGCCATCGCCGGGTGGCTGACCCTCGGCTCGCTCGCCAGCTTCGGGGCGTGCTTCATCGCTCTGGTCGCACGCTCGAGTGCCGTTGCGGGCGGACTGGCCATCTTCGGTTCGCTCTGTCTCGTCGCCGCCATCGTGGTCGTCTCCCGCGGCACGCAACGGGTGCGTTATCGCCGACGAACGTTGACAAGTGCCGAATGGGGCTTCGCCGCACTGGTGTGGGCCGCCCCCGTCACCATGGCGCTGCTCGCCGTCGGCGGCGACTCCACGTTGCTGTGGCCAGGCGATCGCATTGCTTTGCCGGGTCTCAATCTCGTGGCCGTCCTGGCACTGGGGACACTGGCGTTGCCGGCGCTGAGGGCGCGCCCGTGATCCGTTACGAGGCCTTCGGCTTCGCCTACCCCGACGGTCCTCCAGTGCTCGAAGGCGTCGACCTGGAGATTCGTGCGGGCGAGATCCTGCTCGTAGCGGGGACGTCGGGGTCGGGCAAGAGCACGCTGCTGCGGGCCGCCAACGGACTGGTACCCCATGCGACCGGCGGGCGATTCTCTGGCAACGTCACGGCCTTCGGACGGTCGACGCGCGATCACCCACCGCGAGCCCTCGCCGACGTCGTCGGGTTCGTGCATCAGGATCCCGAGGCGCAGTTCGTGGTCGACCAGGTGGAGGCCGACCTGGCGTTCGTGCTCGAGAACCTCGGCACCGACGCCGTCACCATGCGCCGCCGGGTCGAGGAAGTGCTCGACGCCCTCGACATCGCCCACCTCCGCGATCGTTCGCCCGCAACCCTCTCGGGAGGCGAGCGCCAGCGGTGCGCGATTGCCGGGGCCCTTGCGGCCGCTCCCTCGGCGCTGGTGCTCGACGAGCCCACGTCGCAACTCGATCCCCAGGGCGCCGACGACGTATTGGCCGCTCTGGCTCGCCTCAACGCCGATCTCGGCACGACCGTGGTACTCGCTGAACACCGCCTCGAGCGAGCCGCTCCGCTCGCAGATCGTGCCCTCATCGTCGCCGACCACCGGGTCGGCCAACCGGGAACGCCAGGCGAGGCCCTGACCGCCTATCCGGGTGCGCCCAGCGTGACCCGGCTCGGCCGGCTACTTGGTTGGATGCCGCCGCCGCTCACCGTGAAAGACGCTCGCTCGCGCCAGGCTCCCTCCGAGCTCGGATCACCGGTGGCCACGACCCGCCCGGCTCCCGGACCGGTACTCGTGCAGGCGCGTGCCGCTCGTATCGACATCGGCGGCCGGACGGTGTTGCGCGACGTCGACCTCGAGGTCCGTCGGGGCGAGGTCGTGGCGCTGCTGGGCCGCAACGGCTCAGGCAAAACGACCCTGCTGCGCACGCTCTCCACCCTCCATCCGGTCGCCGCAGGACTCGTGCACTCCTCCGCACCAGCCGCCTACGTCCCCCAAGACCCGAACAGCTTGCTCTTCGCGCCCACCGTTCGTCGCGAGCTCGAGCAGACGCTGCGCCTCCTCGGCCGTTCCGATGCGGGGGACGTCGACCTCTGGCTCGAGCGACTCGGACTCGTTCCCATGGCCGCTCGCCACCCCCGCAGCCTCTCGGGCGGAGAACGCCAGCGGGTCGCCGTCGCCGCCGTCGCCGTCGGAGGGGCCGATCTCCTGTTGCTCGACGAACCGACCCGTGGCATGGATGCGGAATCGCGCCTCGCCCTCGAGACGGCGGTGGCGGCCCACGCCGATGCCGGTGGCGGCGTCGTGCTCGCAACCCACGACATCGAACTGGCGGCGCGGTGCGCCACCCGGGCGGTGGTGCTCGGCGACGGCGAGGTCGTGGCCGACGGACCCGCCCGGTCAGTGCTGGCCGGCAGCCTTTTCGCCCCCCAGGTGCTGCGGGTACTCCCCCCGTTTCTCACCGTGGAAGAGGTGGCCGCCGCCCTAGCCGTTGCCCGATGATGCAGCCCGTGGCTCGTTGATGCGGGCTCGAGTCGTCTACCTCTTGGTCGTCGTCGTGGGCGCGGGCGCGTTCCTCTATCCGTTCTGGCTCCCGCCCCAAGCCCCGACCCTTCAGGCCCATGCCGGCGACGCGCCCCTGGTGGCGGCGCTCGTGGGCTTGCTGGCGGTGGCGGCGATGGTGCTCGAGGTGCGGCGGGGCACCATGAACGGGGCCACCATCGCCATCCTCGGTGTCCTCGGCGCGAGCGCCGCCATGCTGCGCCTCCTCGACCTTCCGGGCGGCGGCAGCGGCATCTTCTTCCTCGTCGTGCTCGCCGGCGCCGCCTTCGGCGCCCGGTTCGGGCTGCTGTTGGGACTCACGGCCATGGCCACGTCGTCGGTGCTCACCGGGGGCATCGGGCCCTGGCTGCCGTTCCAGATGCTGGCCTTGGCCTGGATGGGGGGCGGCGCCGGACTTCTGGGGCGCTGGACGGTCGGGCGATCGGTACCCGTCGAGGTCGCAGCCCTGGCCGTGTACGGCTGGATCTGGGGCTTCCTCTACGGCGCCATCATGAACCTCTGGTTCTGGCCGTACGCCCTCGGCGAAGGCGAATTGTCCTGGTCGCCCGGGATCGGTTTCGGGGCCACCGTCGAGCGCTACTGGTCGTTCTACGTCGTCACCTCGTTCGGGTGGGACGCCGCCGGAGCGCTGGCCAACGCCACCCTCATCGCCATCACGGCGTCGTCGGTGCTTCCCGCCCTTCGCCGGTCGGCGTCGCGCCTGCAACCAGTCGTCGAGCTGCGACCGGAAGTACTGACGGGCGCACGCGGCGTTTAGGAGCGGGTCAAGGGGTGTAACAACTCGGGTACATGCCCCGTTTCCCGCGCCCCCGTTTCCCCTCCCGGAGCTTCCTCCTGAAGTTCTTCGGCGGGACGTTCCTCGTCCTCCTGGTGATCGTCGTGGTGCCTCCGGTGCGCAAGGCCGTGGCCCTCGGGGTGAGCAAGACCATCGTGTTCGTGGCCTCCCCGTTGGCGCCCGACATCGCCGACTTCAAGCAACTCCCCGCGACGACCAAGATCGTGGCCATCGACAACAGCGTCGTGGCCGAGCTCGACAAGTCCGAGCGCCGCGTCCCCATCACGGTCGACGCCCTTCCCGATCACGTGAAAGAGGCCGTCCTCGCAGCCGAGGACCAGGACTTCTACTCCCACGACGGCGTCGATTCCACGGCGATCTTCCGCGCCTTTTTGCGCTCGGCTCAGGGCCGCACCCAGGGCGGCAGCACGATCACCCAGCAGCTGGCCAAGATCAACTACACGGCCAGGGAGCGCACGGCGGCCCGCAAGCTCAAGGAGGTGCTCTACGCCTCGAAGCTCGAGCAGAAGTACACCAAGGACCAGTTGCTCGAGCGCTACCTCAATCAGATCTACTTCGGCGACGGCGCCTACGGCATCAACGCCGCCGCCCAGGCCTACTTCGGGGTCACGGCCGACCAGCTCTCCCCCGCCCAGGCGGCCCTGTTGGCCGGCAAGATCCGGGCCCCCGAGGCGCTCGATCCCCGGGATCCCGAGGATGTGAAGCCCTCGCAGAACCGGCGCGACCAGGTACTGCGCAACATGAAGCAGGAGGGATACCTCGACAAGGCCGAGTTCGACGCCGCGATTGCCACCCCCGTCGAGGGAAGCCTGCCGGCCCCCCTTCCCGACAACGACGGCCTGGGGCTCGCCCCTCACTTCGCCGAGTACGTCAAGCGGGAAGCGAGGAGCCTGGAAGCCCTCGGCAGTTCCGCCGAGACCCGTGAGAACCAGCTGTTCACTGGCGGCTACACCATCGAGACGACCTTCGATCCGAAGATCTTCGAAGCCACGAGGGCCTCGGTGACCGAGCGGGTCGGCCTTCCCGAGGATCCGGTGGCCGCCGTGGCCACCGTTGTCCCCGGCGACGGCGCCATCCGTAGCCTTTTCGGGGGCCTCGACTTCTCCAAGACCCAGCAAGACATGGCTGGCCATCCTGACGCCGGACGCCAGATCGGGTCGTCGGCCAAGCCCTTCGTCTATCTGGCCGCACTCCGCCGGCGCATCGACCCCCGCAACACCTACGACGGCACCTCCGGCCGGGTCATCCCCTGCTACGTCCCCGACAAGCCGGTCAACAACTACGCCGGCGAGGATGCGGCGGGCCAGATCAACGTCGACGACGCCATGGTGAAGTCGGTCAACGTCGTGTTCGCCGAACTGGGCTGCGCGGCGACGGGCCGAGAGGTGCTCCAGACCGCCGTCGACGCCGGCCTGCCCAAGGACATCGTTACCAAGTTCCCCGGCTCGCTCTTCCTCGGCGGCATCGACGGCAACGGTCCAACGGCGCTGCAGATGGCCAGCGCCTACGCCACGTTCGCGGCCAAAGGCGTCCGGGCCGAGCCGTATTCCATCGCCCGCATCAAGGACAGCAAGAACCGGGTGATCTACGAGCACAAGGTGAAGACCACCCAGGCCTTCAAAGCCGAAGAGGTCGGTGTGCTCAACAACCCGCTGCAGCGCGTCGTCACCGAGGGAACGGCCAAAGCGGCGAGCATCGGCCGCCCCATGGCCGGCAAGACGGGCACGTCGCAGGACAACATTGACGCCTGGTTCATCGGGTACACCCCGCAGCTGGCGACGGGCGTCTGGATGGGTTACGAGGACAACGATCCGAAGACCCCCAACCAGCCGATGTCGAAGGTCCACGGGCGGGCCGTCACCGGTGGTTCGTTCCCGGCTCAGATCTTCTCTGACGTGATGAAGAAGGCCCATGAGGGCATCAAGGCCACGCCCCTCTTCACCTCCTCCCCGGACCAACTCGACCTCGAGCCGACCACGACCACGACCTCGTCCACGTCGTCGACCACCACCTCGAGCACGACTTCGACCACGGTGCCCGAGACGACGACCACGACGGCTCCCGCTCAGAACACCACGATCGCTCCGCCTCCCGGCCGGGTGACGACGACCACCGCCCCGACGACCACCACCACCGCCAGACAAGCGACAACGACGACGGCGGCCCCGACGACGACCTCGAGCACGACGACGGCGCCCACTACCACGACCACCCGCAAGCCCTAACAACCCGAGCGGAATCGCAGCACCGGACCCGACCCCGAACTCGGAACCGGTTAGAAGAGGCGGGGCGGGCGCTCGGTGGCCCGGACCCGGGCGAAGCGTCCGATGCCGCGATCGCGGACGTCAGGGACGAAGACGTTCGGGGTGCCGGCCCCGAGCGAACCGAGGAGGCGGGGAGCCCGGACCTGCTGGCCACCGACCCACCACAGACCGGCGGCGATAGCCAGGAGGAGGAACACAGCCAGGGTCCGCTCGCCCCTGGACGCATCCTTGCGGAAGGGGTTGGCCACGATGTTGCCCGCAGGAACGGCGATCTGGGGGCGCCCGACGCGGGGACGGGCCACCGGGGCCGATGCCAAGGAACCGAAGCTGTCGTTGCCGGCGAAGGTCTCGCCGAAGGAGACGTCCTCGGTGATCGTGGTCGTGAAATCCTCGGTGCCGGCGAATGACTCGTCGAAGCCCGCCGACGGATCGTCGAACGACTCGAAGTCCTCCGAGAACGGCTCGGACGCCGCCTCGGCGATGTCGGCGGCATTGAGGATCATCAGGGAGTCGTCGGTGGGCGCGGCGAGGGACATCTGGAACGGGCGATCTCCTCCGTTCACCGGGTCACTGCCCGCAGGGACGATGGCCACGTCGACCATGCCGTTCTGCACGAATTGGACTCCGAGGTCGAAGATGACGGCATCGCCCTGGAAGTCGCCCTGGTCAGCGGTGGTGCAGTCGTATTTCGGCCCCTGGTCGTAACGGGCGTTCTGCGCCGCCAGCCAACCGGGCGTCGTCACCAGGCAGGCGAAGAGCTTGCCGACGGTCACGTCGGTTCCGCCGGGCGTGGTGGTCGACCGCGACAGCACCTTCAGCGTGAGCTGGTTCTCGGCTCCCTCAGGCACGACGTAGCGCACGGCACCCAGGGCCGTGGGCCCGAGCGGCTGTGGTGCACCGGAAACCCCCGGCGCCGGTGACGGCGGCTGGGGGGTGCCGGGCAGCGTCGGCAGGTTGGAGATGGGGCCGGTGACCGTGCCGGGGACGACGGCATCGGTGTCGTAGACGACGTAGATGCCGTCAGCCGGCGGACCGACCGAGCACTGGCTGGCGGGACTCGACGGGCACGGCGGAGGCGTCGGAGCACTACCCCCTGTCGGCGACTGCTGGGCCTTGTTGAACCACCCGTAGCCGTCGAGGAACGCCTCGGGCAGCAGACCGCCGCCGGAGTCTTCGCCGCCAGCTTCTTGACCGGCCACGGGAAGCCCGGCCGTCAGCGTCAGGGCGCCGACGAGCGAGAGCGCGGCGCTGACCCGAAGTGCTCGACGGACGATGGGATTCGGTGTTCTCATGTTTCACCTTCCGTGGAACGGCGACGCCGACGGCGGGGTACCACTTCTTCGCCATCACCAGGCTCGTCACCTGCCGATTCGGGCCCTTCGGCCACCTCGCTCTTGCGCTTGTCCATCTCGGTGCTCGCGCCCGATCGGTTGATGACGTCGATGTCCCCGCCGAGGTACGACGAGATCACCCGGGGGTTGGACAGCACCTCGTCCGGGGTGCCCCTGGTGACTACGGCACCCAGCTCGAGGGCCAGGATCTCGTCGGAGACACTGGTGATCAGCGGCATGTCGTGCTCGATGATGAGCATGGCGCAGCCGGCCTCGCGCTGGATGCGCTTGAGCAACGGCCCGAGGGCCTCGGTCTCCCGCTGGGCGATGCCCGACGAGGGTTCGTCGAGGATCAGGACGGTCGGGTCGTGGGCGATGGCCATGGCCAGATCCACGATGCGGCGACTCCCGGTGGAGAGCTCACCGACGAACTTGTCGCGGTAGGCGCCGAGGTTCATCAGCTCGACCAGGTCGTCGACGGTGTAGGCCACGTCGTCCTCGGAGTCGAACACGGCGGGGAGACCGAGCAGCGGGGAGAGGTGGTCGCGGACGTCGATGTGACGCTCCAGCCCGAGGGCGATGTTCTCGGAGACGGTCATGGAGGGAAAGATCCG
>JBKJLU010000002.1:0-2694 GCA_046596815.1 Acidimicrobiales bacterium
GTCGAGCTCGTAGACGACGACCTCGGTACCCTCGTCGCCGTTCTGATCGGGCGTTTCCGTCGGAGTCATGCGCGTGGACGCTAGTGCGCCCCGTCGCCCTTCTCGGAGGGGGCTACAGGAAGTTGTAGCGGGTGCGGCCGAAGCGACGGGCCGAGTTCGTCAGCGCCGCACCGAGGCCGATGAGCAGCAGGCCGAAGGGCACGAGCTTGTCGGCGGAGATCCCGGTGACGGCCACGGCCGGTGCTGCGGCGGACGTCGAGGGCGCCTTGGGCGCCGTCGTCGTGGTCGTCCGAGCGGGAGCCGTGGTGACGGTCGGCGCCGGGGTGACCGGAATCGAGCGCACCGGGGGCATGGTCGTCACCGGGATCTCCGCTGACAAGCTCGTGCCCTTCGGCCTGCTGCTCATCGGCCTCGGCGCGGCGCTGACGAATGCGGCCCGTCGCTTCGGTCGCGCCCGCTACAACTTCCTGTAGACGCCCTCCCGGACAGGGTGGCGGGGCGCACTAGCGTCAGCGCGCATGACTCCCACCGACACGCCCGATGAGAACGGCGACGAGGGCACCGAGGTCGTCGTCTACGAGCTCGACGAGTGGACCGCTGACCAGCGGGGAGCGCTCGAACAGCGGTTGGCTTCCCTTGCGATCGAGCACCAGTGGGAGACGCCCGAGGGTTCCGAGGTACAAGAGGGCTACGAGCCGGGACAGACGTGGGAGGTCGGCACCGATCTCGTGATCGGGGAGCAGGACGAAGAGGCCGTCGACGGTCTGCTCGAGGAGATCGAGAACCCCGACGCGCTCGAGGCCGTCGATGACGACGGCGACAGCGACGAGGCCAATTACGCCGTCATGAGCAACCTCTACGTGACGGCCGATCGCCTCAAGGACGGCCCTGGCGATCTCGCCCTCGCCGGCGCGTTCTTCGATGCGGCGGATGCGGCCAGGGACATCGCCGCTCCCTTCGGTATCGACGGGGAGGTCTGGCGACGGGTGCAGGAACTGGCGGCGGAGATCAGTCGGTCGATCGAACAGGAAGAGGCCGACGACCAGGTGGCCGGCCACGCCCAACGGCTCCGCGACGTGCTCTTCGGGTACGTCTGAGCCGTCGCCGTGCTGCTTGCTGAGCTCGAGGTCCGGCACTCCCGACCGTATGCGCCGACGCGCCGGGTGGCCCTCGGATCGTTGTGGCTGCCGACCGATCCGTCGCCGGGATTCGGTGGCCTACTCCTCGCCGGGATCGTGGCTGCGGGTGTCAGCGCCCTCGACGACGAGGACATGTTCGAGAAGGTCGACGCGCTGCTGGCCGACCTCGAGCGGGGGGCACGCATCGTTCAGCCCCGGCTCCTGCACCGGTTCCAGGCCGACACCCACGGCCTCGACCGCAGCCACCACCGCCTCGTCGGCGAGGGCGACGTCCTCGAACTCGACATCGACGGCCACGGCGCCGTGCTCCCCCAGATCCTGGGGGCCATGTACGCCGCCGGTCAGTTGTCGTATGCGGTGCGCGGCGACGTCTTCCGTCTGCTGCGCCGGGCCACCCGTTGGACGGGGGGCATCGACGACAAGCTCATCTCCTTCCTCGCCGGGGACGAGGCCGGGAGCTTCCGGCGTAAGGGCGTGCCCAACGACGAGCGCTGGGCGCTGAAGATGCTCGGGTTCGAGCCCGGAACCGAGCCGGCCCGAGGCGCCATCCAGCGTCAGTTCCGCAATCTCATCCGTGACGCCCATCCCGATCACGGCGCCGAGACGGATGGCGCAGGGCAGCGCATCCAGGACCTCACGGAGGCCCGACGCATCCTCCTGCAGACGGCCTGATCCGATGCGGCCTGGTCCGGTGGCAAAACCTACGGCGGGTCTGCTGCTCACTCCCGGCGCCAGTGCAACCCGCGAGCAACCGGCGCTCGTGGCCATCGACGAAGCGGCGACCGCCCTCGGACTCGCCGTCGACCGCATCGACTTTCCCTACACCCAGGCGGGCCGCCGCGCGCCAGACCGCCCGCCGGTCCTGCTCGAGACGATTCGTCAGGGAGCGGCGGCGTTGGCCGCGCGATCGTCGCTGGCCCTGGGCGACCTCTTCCTCGGCGGACGTTCGATGGGTGGACGGATCACCTCGATGACCGTGGCCGCCGGGCTTCCCGCCGCCGGGCTCGTGCTCATCTCCTATCCGTTGCACCCGCCGGGAAAGCCCGAACGCCTGCGCACCGACCACTTCCCCGACATCCGTGTGCCGTGTCTCTTCGTCTCGGGCACGCGGGACACATTCGGGACGCCGGCCGAACTCGAGGCGGCGACGGCGGGCATCCCGGGCGACGTCACCCACATCTGGATCGAGGGCGGCGACCACGGACTACGGCGCAAGGACGCCCTCGTCGCCGAGTCGGTGGCGCGATGGCTCGCAACCCAGGGGTGACGGCGCTACGAAGGCGCTGACCCCGCCGGCGCCTTGTCGTCGCGGGGCGGCTTCGGGGTCTTCGGTGGCTTCGAGGCCCTGGGGGGCTTCGTCTCTTTGAGTTCGTAATACGACGGACGGGCCGCCGGTTCGGTCTTGTTGAGCACGATGCCGATGGGCTGGGCACTCACTTGGCGCAGACTTTCGACGAGGTTGCGTACGGGCCGCCGCCGGCTGTTCTGGGCGTCGACGACGATGATCGTCGCATCACACTGCGAGGCGATGGCGAGGGCATCGGCGAACAGGCCG
>JBKJLU010000084.1:0-7873 GCA_046596815.1 Acidimicrobiales bacterium
GGGGCATCAACGTCCTCGGCGGACCGGTGATGGATGGCATGCGGTTCTCGTGGCGGATGCGGACGTTGAGCTCTCCGAGCGCATCTCGGACGGCGGCTTCGGACGAGAGCCGATCGAGTCCCTCGACGAGCTTCTCGGCTTCGAGCCGGAGAGCGAGCGGGGCCGGCAGGTACGACACACCCTCCCGGGCCAGCAGCTGCTTGACCCACCACAGCTCGTCGTGGCTCCCGTCGAGGCCCTCGAGCGGTTTGCCTTTGCCCGGGAGGTCGTCGAACTCGCCGCGGTGCTGCGCGTCCAGGATCTGGTCGTCGACCCAGTCGGTGAAGCTGCGATCGCCAGGCTTGCGTGCCGTCATCCTCATCTCCGTTCCGCTTCTTGTGAATGTATTCACAAGGAGGGACTGCGTCAAGAGGGACGCCCCGAATCAGACCGGCGCCTGCAGCTGCAGCCGGATCGGATGGGGTTCCGGCTGGCTGTCCTCCAGGTCGGCCACGAGGTCGTTCCGCAATGAACGATGCGACGGGTCGTCCCACCGGTTCACCTGTTGCAGTGGATCGTCGACGAGGTCGTAGAGCTCGCCCTCGCTCCCGTCGTGGACGGTGCCGGCCCGGTAGGCCGTGCACACCCAGCGACCGCGCGTGATGGTGCGCAGGTGGACGTCGACGCCGAAGAGCTCGCTGTCCCACTCGGTCAGGACGCGCTCGGGCCCCGAAGCGTCGTCGCGCGGCAGTTGCTGTCCCTGCATCCACGACGGGATCTCGACGCCGGCGATGGCGCAGAACGTGGGGGCGAGGTCGACGAGGCCGACCGGGGTCGTCACCGTGGCCGGCGTCAGTCCGGCGCTCGGTGCCGGATGCCAGACGAGCGGCAGCCGCATCAATCCGTCCACGTGATACGGCCCCTTGAACATCAGTCCGAAGTCGCCCTGCAATTCGCCATGGTCAGTGGTGAAGACGATGTCGACGTCGTCGGTCCATCCCCGAGCGGCGATGGCCGCCAGCACCCGCCCCAGGGCCTCGTCGATGAGCTCGCACTCCACGGCGTTGCGGGCGTTGACCTCGCGAACCTGATCGGCGGTCATGGTCGCCGGCACCCACTTGGCCGGGGCCTCGAAGTTCGACACGAGGGTGCCGTCATACCAGAGCCGCCAGTGTCGCGGCTTGGCGTCGAGGATGGCCTCGCGGTCGGACGCCTTCTCCGGATAACCAGCGGGAAGCGGGACCTCGCGCCAATCGATACGGCCTACCTCGGACTCGGGGGGATCCCACGGATGATGGGGATCGGGGAAGCTCATCCAGCAGAACCAGTCGTCGTCGGCGTCGAGTCCGTCGAGCCAGCCGATCGTGCGGTCGGCGACCCAGTCGGTGTGGTACCACTCCTTGGGCACGTTGTTCACGTGCACCTGGGCGGCGCCGGTGTCACCTCCGCCGGCCGAGTTCACCTGCAGGTCGTGGTCGACGGCGGCGTAGAACATGCCGAGGGTCTCGGGGTGCTCGGCCTGCATGAAACGGGCGTAGTGCAACATGCCGGCGACGCCGTGGGTCGCGAACTCCAGGTGCTCGAATCCCCGGTGCGTGCCGTTGGGAGGAACCGTCCCGATGCGGGCCATCTGGTTCTCGGTGAAGCGTTGGAAGGGATCGAAGTAAGGCTCGAAGTGGGCCTTCCCGATCAGGGCCGTGCGATAGCCGGCATCGTGGAGGACGGCGGCGACGGACGGCGCGTCCACGGGCAGCGGCACCCCGTTCATCCACACGCCGTGGGTGGTGGGGTGCTGGCCGGTGAGGATCGTGGATCGTGACGGCATGCACACGACCGATTGCGGGATGGCCCGCTCGTAGCGGACACCGGCGGCGGCCAGGCCGTCGATGACCGGCGTGCGGGCCAGCGTCCCGCCGTTGCATCCGAGGGTGTCGTATCGCTGCTGGTCGGTCGTGACCAGAAGAATCTTCCGTCCCATCAGCGGGTTCCTTCCATCATCGTGCGGAGGTGCTCGAGGGCGTTGCCGGCGGCGCCGGCGATCACGAGCGCCATGGTCGCCGGACGGGCGTCGGCGGCGTAGACGACGAGCGACGTTCCATCCTCGAGGTCGAGCACGTCGAGGGTCGACAGGTGTTCCTGGAACATCGGTGCGGTGATGCGGTACTGGAATCGGCGTTGCAGCGGGTCGTTGGTGACGGTCTCTTCGGGCATGGACATCCCGCTGCCCGTCACGATGGTCCGGGTCGTGCCCTCGACGGTGGCCGACGCGATGCCAGGGAACCACTCGGCCAGGCGCGTCGGGTCACCGGCGATGGCCCAGACTTCGTCGGGCGGACGGGCGATGCGGACCTGACGGCGCACGCTGCCGCGAGACGCGGTCACGTCGAGGCGATGAAGTCGACGATCACGCGTGCGAGATCCTCGCCCTTGTCCTCCTGCAGGAAATGGCCGCCGCCCTCGATGGTGGTGTGCGGCTGACCTTCAGCGCCGGCCACGTGGCCGATGAACGCCGAGGACCCGCCCTTGGTGACGGGATCGGAATCACTGAAGGCGCAGAGGAACGGTCGGTCGAAGGCCCGCAAGATCTCCCACGCCTTGGTGTTGGCGTCATGGGCCGGGTCGTCGACCGACGTCGGCACCAACGTCGGGAATTGGCGGGCGCCCGCCTTGTAGGTGTCGTCCGGAAACGGCGCGTCGTAGGCGGCGATGACATCGGCCGAAAGGTCTGACGCACACCCGCCGTTGATGATGCCGCCGATGGGGAACACCGGCGACTCCTTGGCGAACTTCTGCCATGCCAGAAAGGCATCGTTGGGGGTTCGATCACCGGTCGGAAGGCCGGTGTTGCCGACGACGACGCGAGCGAAGCGGTCGGGTTGGGCGGCGACGAGGCGGAGTCCGATCAGTCCACCCCAGTCCTGTCCGAAGAAGGTGATCTCGCGCAGGTCGAGTCGGTCGAAGAGGGCCTCCGTCATCCAGTCGACATGGACTTGGTACGAGTAGTCGTCTTGGTCCGCGGGCTTGTCCGATCGTCCGAACCCGATGAGGTCGGGGGCGATGCACCGGTGCCCGGCGGCCGTCAACACCGGGATCATCTTGCGGTAGAGGAACGACCATGAAGGTTCGCCATGCAACAACAACACCGGCGGGGCGTCGGCCGGACCCTCATCGAGGTAATGCAGCCGCAGGCCGTCGCCCACCTCGAGGTAGTGCGGGTCGAACGGATAGTCGGGGAGCGACGTGAATCGCTCGTCTGGGGTGCGCAGCACGTTCACGAACAACCTCCATGGGGATCGAGCAGAGCAGTGAGCGCGTCGACGAGCGATGCCGCCGTCTTCGCGCGGGAGAGTCCTTGGTCGGTTCGCAACAACTCGTAGGTCTCGAACGAGCACAGCACGTCGACGGCGAACAAGAGGTTGGCCCGAACGCCCGCGAGTTCTGAAGCAAACAGCTTCTGCACCTGATGGCGCAGATACGTCCGGCCCTCGTGCAGTTGGGCGGCGATCACGGGATGACGGTGTGCGCAGACCCGGGCGGCCCGGGCCGACGGCGCGATGGCTTCGAAGAGACACAGACGGCCCTCGACGACTCGGGGCACTTTGACCCCCGTCGGTTCGTCGGCCCCGACGCCGAGGTCGAGAAGTGGCCGAGCATCGCGAAGCTGTCGGTCGATGGCTGCATGCGAGAGGTCGTCGACGTCATCGAAGTAGCGGAACAACGAGCGGGGTGAGAGTCCGGCGCGCTCGGCGATCTCGTTCGAGCTCGGTTCGAACCGACCTTCCCGATAGAGCTCGACCAGCGCGTCGAGAACGGTCTCACGGTTCGCTTCCCGACGCAGCTTTCGTCCGTCCGACTCAGCAGCGCTGTCGACGTCGTTCACGGGCACGGATTCGACCGTATCTATTGACAGAGGAAGTGTCAATACTTATCGTCGGCTCATGGCCTCACCCAACGAACCCAACTTCGTCGGCACCATCGGCCGCACCTACCGCGACTCTGTTCCTGCGTGGCCCGATCCGCCGGCCGGCCTCGGTGGGCCGAACGTCGTCGCCATCGTTCTCGACGACACTGGCTTCGCCCACTTCGGCTGTTACGGATCCGAATTGGCCACCCCCAACATCGACCGTCTGGCCGCGGGCGGACTTCGGTACACCAACTTCCACACGACGGCGCTCTGCTCGCCGTCTCGCGCGGCGTTGCTCACCGGCCGCAATCCGCACGCCGTCGGCATGCGGGGCGTGTCGAACTGGAACTCGGGATACCCCCACATGCGCGGCGGCATCAATCCGCGGGCCGCCACCGTCGCCGAACTCCTGCAACCCCATGGCTACGCCACCTTCGCCGCCGGCAAGTGGCATCTCGCTCCGATGGAGGAGTGCTCGGCCGCCGGACCTCACACCAACTGGCCACTGCAGAAGGGCTTCGACCGCTACTACGGCTTCCTCCAGGGAGAGACCGACCAGTTCCATCCCGAACTCACGAGCGACAACGGCCACGTCGACCCGCCCGGTCGTCCCGAGGACGGCTACCACGTCTCCGAGGACATCGTCGACCGGGCCTGCGGATGGATCGGCGACCTGCAGTCGATCCGCCCCGACCGCCCCTTCTTCCTCTACCTCGCCTTTGGTGCCACCCACGCACCGCACCAGGCACCGCCTTCGTATCTCGAACGATGGAGGGGCAACTTCGACGGCGGATACGACCTCGCCCGCAAGCGCTGGTTCGCCCGCCAACTGGACCTCGGGATCGTGCCCGAGGGAACGACGTTGGCCCCGCCGAATCCCGGAGTTCCGGCATGGGACGAGCTCACCGACAACCAGAAGAAATTCTCGGCCCGGCTGCAAGAGGCCTTCGCGGCGATGCTCGAGCACACGGACGACCAGATCGGTCGCCTCACGAGCTTTCTCGAACGGCGCGGCCTGCTCGACGACACGGTGCTGCTCGTCCTCTCCGACAACGGCGCCTCCCGCGAAGGCGGGCCCTATGGGGTGATGGACGAGTTCAGCTTTTTCAACGCCGCATGGGAGGACATCGACGAGATCGTCACCGACCGGCTCGACGACATCGGTGGGCCCCACTCCCATTCGAACTACCCCTGGGGATGGGCTCAGGCCGGCAACTCGCCGTTGCGTTGGTACAAGCAGAACACCTACGGCGGGGGCGTCCGCGACCCCCTCATCGTCCACTGGCCGAATGGCATCACCGCCCGTGGAGAGATCCGACGACAGTTCCTCCACATCGTCGATCTGGCGCCGACGATCCTCGGGATCACCGGTGCGCCGACACCGGAGCACCACAAGGGCGTGCCCCAGATGCCGTTTCACGGAGCTTCGGTGGCGGCGACGTTCGACGACGACGCCGCGCCGCCGCCACGCTCGACGCAGTACTTCGAACAGATGGGCCATCGAGGAATCTGGAACGACGGCTGGAAGGCCACGACCTACCACGAGCAGGGCCAACCGTTCGACGACGACGAGTGGGGGCTCTTCCACCTCGACGCCGATTTCTCGGAGTGCAACGACGTCGCGGCCGAGCATCCCGACAAGCTCCGCGCCCTCATCGACAGGTGGTGGGTCGAAGCCGGCCAGCACGGCGTGCTCCCCATCGACGACCGGACGCTCGAGCTGTTCGGGGGCGCAGCCCGCCCCGGCACCGTGCATGCGCGCAGCGAGTACGTCTACCTGCCGCCGGTGACCCACGTCCCGGCAGATGCGGCACCGCCGTTGGGGGGCCGCAACTGGACGGTGACCGCAGACGTCGACCTGGGGGCAGGTGCCGAAGGCGTGCTCTACGCCCGCGGCGCCCACAACGTCGGCCACTCCTTCTTCGTCCAAGACGGGGCGTTGCACTTCGACTACAACGCCCTCGGCACCCACTACCGCGTCACCGCTCCACTCGGCGACCGGGCCACGGGACGTCACGAACTGGCGGCTCGATTCGAGCGCACGGGCAAGGGGGGCACGCTCACACTCGTGATCGACGGCGCCGACCGCTCGACCACCGAGATCCCGAAGATCGTGCGCATGCTCGGATCGACGGGCCTCGACGTTGGTCGCGACGGTCTTTCGCCAGTGGTCGACGACTACGTCGCCCCTTTCGCGTTCACCGGCACCATCGACCGGATCACCTTCGCGATCCGGGGCCGCACCACCGCCGCCGACGTCGTCGCCACCGCGCGCGCCGAACTCTCCAAGGAGTAGCCCCGGCCCCTCGAGGTCTAGTCCCCGAAGAGGTGGCGACCGACGAGGCCGAGGCCTTCGAGGTCGTGCACGTCGCCGACGAGGAAGGGCACCCGGGCAACGGGCGCCGGCGCGATGCGGGAGGCCAGCTCCTGGAAGTGCTGCTCCTCGCGCTCGGCGATCGAACGAAAGTCGCGCAGATTGCGGCCGAGGTCGCCCAGCCCCTCCGGCGCAGGAGCATCTCCGAACGGCGGGTGCAGCCGGTTCACCACCAGGGCGTCGACGTCGATGCCCGCCTCCTGGAGTTGATCGGCGAAGTACTCGGCCTCTTCGACGGCGTCCCGCCGTGGCGACGTGACGAGGACGAACGCGGTGGACGACGCTTGCAAGAGACGAGACACGTCGGCGGCGCGGTCGCGGAAACCCTGCTCCATTCCTTCGAAGGCGTGGAAGAAGGCGACGGCGTCGGCGACGACTTCACCGCCAATCACCTTGGAGATCGTGCGGAGAAAGGTCTGGGTCGCCAGCGACACCGCCTTCATGTACGCCCGCGTCGGCATCATCAGCAGCTTGAAGATGCGGTTGTCGAGGAATCGAGTGATCCGGCGCGGCGCGTCGAGGAAGTCGAGGGCGTTGCGGGTCGGCGGGGTGTCGATGACGATGAGGTCGTAGGCCCCGCTGGCCGCGAGCTCGTGCAGCTTCTCCATCGCCATGTACTCCTGGGTGCCCGAGAGCGCCCCGGACATGTTGCGGTAGACGCGATTGGCGAGGATGCCCTCGGCTTGTTCGGGGCTGGCGGCGTACCGGGTCACGAGCGCATCGAAGGTCGACTTGGTGTCGAGCATCAGGGCGTCGAGCTCACCTGGCCAGTCTCCGGCCACCCGCCCGGGAGTGTTCGAGAGGGCGTCGAGCCCGAGGGCGTCAGCGAGTCGCTTGGCCGGATCGATGGTGACGACGCACGCCCGCCGGCCCTGCCTCGCCGCTTCCACCGCCAGGGTGGCGGCCGTCGTGGTCTTGCCGACCCCGCCCGATCCGCAGCACACCACGATCGACCGCTCGGCCACGATCCGAGAGAGATCGCTGCCCGTCTCCGACTCCGACTCGCTCATCGCAGACCCGCCACCTGTTCGGCCATGGCCTCGGCCAGCACGGACAACTCCGAAGGTCCGACCTCGGGCGTGAACAGGAAGGGCAAGCGGATCTGGGGCAGGGGCAGGGCCTCGTCGAGCCGCCGCAGCTGTTCGGCCTGCAACTCCTGGCGGTGCGAGCGGAAGGCCGCCGCGTCGCGCAACGACTGTGCCTGCTCGGCCGACAGTGTCACCCCGGCCTGTCGCGCCGCCTCGATCGGATCCGCATCGAGCCCGTCGAGCGGGGGGTAGACCCCATTGATGACCAGCGGGCCGAGCTTGATTCCCACCTGGTCCTCGAGCTTGTAGGCCGTCTCGATGACCTCGTTCACAGGCGTCTCCTCGGGCAGGGTGACGAGGATCACCTGGCAGCGCTCAGGATCCGAGAGCAGGTCGACGACGTCCTGGGCCTGCGAGCGGATGGGGCCCACCCGGGCGGCGTCGAGGAGGCCGCGGGCGCTGGTGAGGAAGGTCACGGCATGTCCGGCGGCCGGCGCATCGAGCACCAGCAAATCATGGGCCTGGGCCCGTTCGAGGGCCTTCACCTTGCCGAGAACCAGGATGTCCTTGATGCCGGGTACCGCCGTG
>JBKJLU010000156.1:0-6911 GCA_046596815.1 Acidimicrobiales bacterium
CGTCGACGACGTAGCCGCCACTGGCCCTGGCCGCTGCCACGACCTCAGGGGCCGAACCGTGGGCCGACAGCATCAACGGCGCCCCGTCGGGAACCTCGGAGACGTCGTCGACGAAGATCACGCCGAGCTCGCGGAAGCGGTCGACCACCAGGCGGTTGTGGACGATCTCGTGATAGCAGTAGACGGGCGGCTCGTAGACCTTGACCATCCAGACGAGCGCCTTGATGGCCATCTCCACCCCGGCGCAAAACCCGCGCGGCTGGGCCAGCAGGACTTGATCGACGGGCACGGCACTTAGGATACGAGCGGTCCGGCCCGTACACTGGATGCCATGTCCGTGCCTGGGGTGCCTGGTGCGACGCGGGCGCGCGTTGTCGCCGTCGACCCGGGCTCACCTGCGGCACTGGCCGGCGTCCTGCCCGGTGACGAGATCGTCGCCATGAACGGCGAGGTGCCACGAGACGTCATCCGTTATCGCCTGCTGGCCGACGAGGCCGTCCTCGAGCTGGTCGTCGACCGCGGCGGCCTCGAGCAGACGATCGGAATCGAGAAGGGCGAGGGCACGCTGCTCGGGATCGAGGTCAGCTCGGCCCTGTTCGACCAGGTGCGCACCTGCGACAACCACTGCGAGTTCTGCTTCATCTATCAGCTACCGCCCGGAATGCGGAAGAGCCTGTACCTCAAGGACGACGACTACCGCCTGTCATTCCTGTACGGGAACTTCACGACCCTGACCCGTTTCACCGAGGCCGACCTCGAACGCGTGATCACCGAGGGCCTGGCACCGTTGTTCGTCAGCATCCATGCCACCGATCCCGAGGTTCGGACGAAGATGTTGCGCAATCGGCGGGGAGCGACATCACTGCGTTGGCTGCGGGCCCTGCTCGACCACGACATCGAGGTGCATGGACAGGTCGTCGTATGCCCCGGCCAGAACGACGGCGCCGTGCTCGACGACACCCTCGCCGGCGTGCTCGACCAGTACCCCGAACTGGCAACGGTGTGTGCAGTGCCCCTCGGCGTGAGTCGATACTCCACCGAGGCGGCCATGCGCCCCCACACCGACGACGAGGCGCGGGCCGTCGTCGAAACGGTCGAGCGATGGCAACAGACCTTCCTCGACGTATTGGGCCGACGGCTGGTCTTCGCAGCTGACGAGTACTACCTCCAGGCGGGCCTGCCCTTCCCCGAGCCCGAGGCCTACGAGGGCTTCCCCCAGCACGAGAACGGCATCGGCATCGCCCGCACGTTCGAGGCCGAGTTCTTCGGACGGGCCGACACGGCCACCGGCGTTCGTCCGGGGTTCTTCGCCTGGGTCGAGGGGGCACCGGCCGAGGGTTACCGCGCGCCGCGCGCGCCCGGTTCGGTGACGCTCATGCCCCGGCCACAGGCGCCCGTCGGGGTGCTCACCGGCTCGTACGGCGCGGCGGTGCTTCGTCCGCTCATCGACTCGGTCGGTCGACGCGATGTGCGGGTGATCGAGGTGGCCAACGAGTTCTTCGGCGGGAACATCGGCGTGTCCGGGTTGATGGTCGGTGCCGACCTGACGCGGGTCCTTGCCGCCGAGCCAGAGGGTCACCGCTACCTCCTCCCGGATGTCTGCCTCTCGAACGGCGTGTTCCTCGACGGCACCACGCCGGCCGACCTGCCCCGTCCGGTGGAGGTCGTAGCGACCGACGGCCAGGCGTTGCGCCGTGCCCTTGCGGTCGAGGTGGCGGCATGAGCAAGCCGGTGGTAGCGGTCGTGGGCCGGCCCAACGTGGGCAAGTCCACGCTCGTGAACCGCATCATCGGTCGGCGCGAGGCGATCGTGCAGGAGAAGCCTGGCGTCACTCGCGACCGTAAGGTCCTCGAAGCCGAGTGGGTCGGGTACCAGTTCACGCTGGTCGACACCGGCGGATGGTTGGCGGCGGACGAAGCCAGCCTCGACGGCAAGGTGTCGAAGCAGTCGGAGAAGGCCATGAAGGGGGCCACCGTCATCCTTTTCGTCGTCGACACCACCGTGGGCATCACGGATGAGGACGATCGCGTGGCCGGTTTGCTGCGGCGCGCCAAGCAACCCGTGCTCGTCGTCGCCAACAAGGCCGACTCGGAGAAGCGCGAGGTCGACGCCTGGGAGTTCGGCCGGCTCGGTCTCGGCGACCCGTGGCCGATCTCGGCCCTGCACGGCCGGGGGACTGGCGACCTCCTCGACGAGGTCGTGAAGTACCTGCCCGAGCCTGCGCTCGAACCCGAGCCCGAGGTCGAGGAAGAGGACGAGCGCCAGGCTGCCGCTTTCGCCGTGGCCATCGTCGGGCGGCCCAACGTCGGCAAATCCACACTCTTCAACCGGCTCATCGGCGACGACCGCTCGGTCGTGCACGACATGCCCGGCACGACCCGAGACACGATCGATACCGTGATCGAGACCGACAGCGGCGCCGTCCGCCTCGTCGACACCGCCGGCATGCGCCGCAAGAGTCGGGTGGACGACGGCACCGAGTACTACTCGTTCGTGCGGGCGTTGCAGGCCATCGACCGGGCCGATGCCGCCCTGCTCGTGGTCGACGCGACCGAGGGCGTGACCCACCAGGATCAGCGTCTCGCCGAACGCATCGACGTGGCCGGCAGCCCGGTCGTGCTGGTGCTCAACAAGTGGGACCTTCTGGCCGACGCCGACCAGCGGGAGACGGTGTCGACCGACATGGCCGATCGTCTCGGCTTTCTCGGGTATGCCCCGACTCTCAAGCTCTCGGCCAAGACCGGGCTCGGCGTGCACAAGTTGCTGCCGGCGATCCAGGATGCGATCGAGGCGTATCACAAGCGCGTTCCCACCCGGGCCCTCATCCAACTGCTGCAGCAGGCCCAGGCGGCCCACCCGGCTCCGGCCGGACGGATCCTCTACGCCACCCAGGGCGCCACGGATCCGCCCACCTTCACCCTCTTCACCAACCGGCCGTTGCCGGCCACCTACCTCCGTTATCTCGAGCGCAGGATTCGCGAGCACTTCGAGTTCGGCCCGACGCCACTCAAGCTCCGGGTCCGGCAGCGCTCGGGTTAGCGTCGCGCCGCTGATGATCTCGAGCCCCGTCCTCATCGCCGTAGCCTTCGGCTGCGCGCTGGCGGCCTTCGTCTGGCTGCGTTCCAGCTTCCGCCTCGAGCGAAGCTGGCGACGCATCCTGCGCCTCGTCGGCGACACCGGTCGCGGACAGGACGCAGCCAACCTCGCCCATTTCGCCTTCCGCAAGGAACTGCACACCGGGCTGCTGTACCTGATTCTCGCCGGCACCCTGGCGTTCGCGTCGTTGTCGGACAACGCCGCCTTCGATCTCCCGCTGGTCCTGCTCGGCATTCCTGTCGTCGGCACCCTCATCTACGGGCGGCGATTCCTCCGCCAGGCCGAGGAGGTCGAGGCCCGCACTCTCCTCGAGCGCCGGGCTGAAGAGGTCATCGAACAGGAGGCGGTGGCGCCTCGGGCATGGGCAGCGCGCCTCGCTCCTCAGGACCTGCCCGACTATCCGGGCTTCGAGGTCGGCCAGGTTTATGAAGCCGGTTCCGGATTGATGGCCGGTGATTTCTACGACGTGTACGAGACGGGCAAGAACCGCCTCGCGGCCGTGATCGGCGACGTGAGCGGCCACGGAATCGAGCCGTCGATCACCGCATTCCAGACCAAGTACCTGCTCCGCGTCTTCCTCCGGCAGTACCGCGACCCGGCCCAGGCCCTCGAAGAACTCAACGTGGTGATGTCGGCCCAAGGAGGGAGCGAAGAGTTCGTGTCGCTGTGTTGTGTCGTGTTCGACACCGATGCCGGCACCATGCGCTTCGCCTCGGCCGGCCACCCCCCGGCGGTGCTGTGGCACGACGGCGAGATCCGCAAGCTGCATTCCACGGGGCCATTGCTGACCCTCGATCCCAAGGGCACGTACACCTCAAAGGAGATCGAGATGCGGCCGGGTGACGTCATCCTGCTCTACACCGACGGGCTCATCGAGGCCCGGTCGGGAGGACAGCTCTTCGGTGACGAGCGGGTCGGCCAGATCGTGCGGAAGGACCCGGGCCAGCAGGCCGACGTGATGTGCAAGGCGCTGATCGAAGCGGCACGCGACTTCTCGGCGTCGCCGCTCGGCGACGATGTGGCCATCCTGGCCATTCGTCGGGTCTGAGGTCGTCGACGCATGAGCGCCGACGCGATCCGCGCTGCATCCGAGCGGGCCCTCCAGGGCAACCTCCACAAGGAGGCCGAGAAACTGGCCCGCCAGAACAAGCTCTTCGTGCGCGAGCGCTTGGCATTGCTGCTGGACGAAGGGTCGTTCATCGAGGACGGACTCCTCGCCAACGCGGCGTCCGCCGATCTTCCCGCTGACGGCGTCGTGACCGGTATCGGCCGGGTCGATGGACGCCCCGTCTGCGTCATGGCCAACGATCCCACGGTGAAGGCCGGCTCGTGGGGCGCGCGAACGGTGGAGAAGATCATCCGCCTCACCGAGCGCGCCCTGGCCGACGAGTTACCCGTGTTCTGGTTGGTCGACTCGGCCGGAGCCCGCATCACTGACCAGGTCGAGCTCTTCCCGGGACGTCGCGGGGCCGGGCGCATCTTCTACAACCAGGTGCGACTCTCGGGGAAGGTGCCGCAGATCTGTTGCCTCTTCGGCCCTTCGGCCGCAGGAGGGGCGTACATCCCGTCGTTCTGTGACGTCGTCATCATGGTCGAGGGCAACGCCTCGATGTACTTGGGCTCGCCGCGAATGGCCGAGATGGTGATCGGCGAGATCGCCACCCTCGAGGAGATGGGCGGGGCCCGTATGCACTGCTCGGTCTCGGGGTGCGGCGACCTCCTCGCGGTCGACGACGCCGAGGCGCTCGAGTTGGCCCGGGCCTACTTCTCGTACATGCCGTCGTCATGGAGGGAGGACCCCCCGCTGTGGGATGCCGTCGCGCCTGACGCCCCTCTCGACGACTCGGTCGTCCCGGTGAAAGAGGCCGAGGGGTACGACATGCATCGGGTCATCGACGGGCTGATCGATGCCGAGTCGTGGTTCGAGGTCAAGCCCCTCTTCGCGCCAGAACTCATTGTCGGCTTCGGTCGACTCGAAGGGGCGCCCATCGGCATCGTGGCCAACAACCCGCTCGTCAAGGGCGGAGTGCTCTTCACCGATTCGGCCGACAAGGCCGCTCGGTTCATCAACGCCTGCGACGCCTTCAACCTCCCGCTGGTGTTCCTCGCCGACGTTCCCGGCTTCATGGTCGGCACGGCCGTCGAGCGCGAGGGAATCATCCGTCACGGGGCAAAGATGATCACGGCCGTTTGCGAGGCGACCGTGCCCAAGGTGTCGGTCGTGGTGCGCAAGGCGTACGGCGCAGGCCTCTACGCCATGGCGGGGCCGGCGTTCGAGCCCGAGGCCTGCTTGGCTCTGCCCTCGGCCAAGATCGCCGTGATGGGTCCAGAAGCGGCCGTCAACGCCGTGTATGCCAACAAGATCGCCGCCATCACCGACGAGGCCGAGCGAGAAGCCTTCGTCGCCGAACGGCGCGACGAGTACGAGGCCGACGTCGACCTGTTACGCCTCGCCTCCGAGTTGGTCATCGACGCGGTGATCGAGCCGGCGGCCCTACGTAACGAGCTGGTCGTCCGGCTGGCGGCTGCGCAAGGCAAACGGCGCGACTTCTCCGAGCGTCGCCACGGCGTGGCCCCGGTATGAGCAGCACCGTCCTCCCCTCGACCGTCAATCTGCGCGAGGTCGGACCGCGCGACGGGCTCCAGTCGGAAGCCCCGATCTCCGTGGCCGACCGGGTGCGTCTCATCGACTCGCTGGCTGCGACCGGGCTGCGGGAGATCGAAGCGGTGTCGTTCGTGTCGCCGACGGCAGTTCCGGCCATGGCCGGCGCCGACGAGGTGATGGCCGCCGTGACGCGCCGCGACGACGTGTCGTACGTCGCCCTCGTCCCCAATCTGCGCGGTGCCGAACTCGCCCTCGACGCCGGGGTCGACGGACTCAACGTGACCATTTCGGCGTCGCCGGCGTACAACGAGAAGAACATCCGACGGACCATCGCGGAGTCTCTCGCCGGCCTCTCCGGCATCGTCGCTCGCGCCGCTGGACTCTGGGTCGACGTCACCGTGTCCTGCGCTTTCGGCTCGCCCTACGAGGGCGACATCGCCCCCGCAGCCGTCGGGCGCGTCGGCTCTGCCGCGATGGACGCGGGTGCGACGTCGCTCACGTTCGCCGACACCACCGGCATGGCCACCCCCCGACGCGTCGAGGAATTGGTTGCCGTGGTCGGCCCGGACGTTCGCATGCACTTCCACGAAACGCGCGGCACCGGCCTCGTCAACGCATTCGCTGCTCTCCAGCTCGGCGTGTCCAGCTTCGACACCTCGGTGGGTGGACTCGGCGGGTCTCCTTTCGCTGCGGGTGCCGGCGGCAACCTGGCGACAGAGGGGCTCGTACATCTTCTCGACGACCTCGGAGTCGCCACCGGCGTGTCGATCGAGGCGCTCCTCACGTCGGCGGCGCTGGTGGCTTCCCTGGTAGGTCGCGACCTGCCCTCGCCGGTGGCGAGCGCCGGCCCGCGCTCCCGCCTCGCCCCGCCGTCCTGACTCGCCGTGCCCTGGTGCGAGGAGTGCAGCAAGTTCTGGAATCCGTCGTCGATGGGCAAGGGCGGGGAGTGCCCGACGTGTCAACGCGTCATCAGTGCCCCGCCCCGGGCGCCGTGGCACTTCAAGCTCCTCGTGGGTGCCGTCGTGCTCTACCTCGGCTTCCGGGCGTTCCAGGGCGTCGAGTGGGTTCTCGCCCACGTGTAGTCTGCGGCCGTAGTCCACGGGCTGTGGCGCAGTTTGGTTAGCGCGCTTGACTGGGGGTCAAGAGGTCGGAGGTTCGAATCCTCTCGGCCCGACTGGATGTAGTTGCAGGTCAGGGGCCCCTTCTTCCG
>JBKJLU010000249.1:0-5956 GCA_046596815.1 Acidimicrobiales bacterium
GGGATCTTCCAGCCGTTCTCTCGGTCGAAGTCCAGACGATCCCATGATCCGCGTCGCACTCCCGGCCCACCTGCGAGCGTTGGCGCAGGTCGACTCGGAGGTTGAGATCGAGGTGGCGGGACCGGTGACGCAAAGCGCCATTCTCGATGCCCTGGAGAAGCAGTTTCCGGCGCTCGGGGGAACCATGCGGGATCGCAGCACCGGGCGGCGGCGACCGTTCGTCCGGTTCTTCGCCGGCGAAGAAGATCTCTCGCACGAGCCGCCCGATGCCCCCCTTCCCGAGGGCGTGGCCAACGGAACCGAACGCTTCTCCGTCATCGGCGCGATGGCCGGGGGTTAGGACTCCCCGGCTTCGTTCCCCGGCGCCAGAGCGGCGGCGTTGATGCAGTACCGCTGACCCGTCGGGCGGGGGCCGTCGTTGAAGACATGACCGAGATGCCCACCGCAGCGACGGCAGAGCACTTCCGTGCGGGGGATGCCCATGGAGAAATCACGGCGCTGCTCGACATGGTCGGAAACGGCATCGCTGAAGCTGGGCCACCCGGTACCGGATTCGAACTTGGTGGAGCTCGCGAACAGCGCGCTCTCACAACCGGCGCAGCGGTACATGCCCTCGGCATCCGCCGTCACCGCCGGCCCGGTGAAAGCGGCCTCGGTTCCGTGCCGACGAAGGACCCGGTACTGCTCGGAGGAGAGCTGGCTCCGCCACTCGGCTTCGCTCTTGACCACCTCGCGATCGACGTCGGGGCGACGGCGGAGGCGGGCGAAGAGCCCGCCTTTCGCCGTCATCGACGATCAGCCACGCGAGGCCATGTACGCCTGCATGCGGTCGGCGTACTTCTCGAGGTCGGGATCCTTGGCGAACAGGTCGGTGTACTTCTCGCGAGCCTTTGCGCGCTTCGCCGGGATGTACTCGGTCGGGTAGTAGCCCTCGTGGGGGCGGTAGCCCTTGAGGATGTTGCGGGCCACCGTGACCTTGTGCACCTCGTCGACGCCGTCGGCGATGCCCATCGTCGGTGCGGCGGCGTACATGGCCTGCAGCGGCGTGAGGTTGGTCGTGCCGAGCGAACCCATGATGTGAAGGGCGTTGTAGGAGACCTCACGCAGCACCTTGGCCATCGTGAACTTCACGGCGGCGATATCGGTGCGTGTCTCCTGGGTGCTCGAGTTGTCGATTTTCCACGCCGTTTCGAGCACGAAGAGACGCAGCATCCGGATCGAGGCGTAGGAGTCGGCGATCTTCTCCTGCACCATCTGGTGCTCGCCGATGATCTTTCCGTGGGACTCCCGGCTGAGGGCCCGCTCGCACATCATGTCGAAAGCGCGAGTGCAGTTGGCGATCGTGCGCATCGCATGGTGGATGCGCCCGCCACCGAGGCGGCGTTGCGCCAACACCTTGGCCCCGTCCTCCGGGCCGAGCAGGTGATCGAGAGGGATGCGCACGTCGCGGTAGATGATGTGGTTGTGGGTTGACGGTACGGCTTGGATCTCGACACCGGGCGTGTCGGTGGGTACCACGAACATGCCGTTGGTGCACATCACGAAGAGGATGTTGGAAGCGCGACCGGCGCTCGTGAACCACTTCTCGCCGTTGATGACCCACTCGTCGCCATCCCGGACGGCGTGTGTCTTGAAGAGGTTCGGGTCGGAGCCGCCCTGGGGCTCGGTCATCGAGTACGCCGACCAGATCTCCTGGTTCAACAGCGGGTACAGCCACCGCTGCTTCTGCTCCTCGGTGCCGTAGGCCGCCAGCATCTCCATGTTGCCGGTGTCGGGCGCAGCGGTGCCGAAGATGGCCGGCGCCGAGCCGTATCGCCCGAGGATCTCGTTGATGAGCGCCAGCTTCAACTGACCGAAGCCGGGTCCGCCCAACTCTTCGTCGAGGAAGAGGGCCCAGAGGCCCTGATCCTTCACCTGCTGCTTCAGCGGGTCGACGATCGCCTTGATCTTGGGATCGAGCGACCGCACGGCATAGGGGAACACCAGATCGAGCGGTTCGATCTCGTTCTCACAGAATTCCTGCACCCAGTCCAGCTTCTTCTGAAACTCGGGTTCCGTCGAGAAGTCCCATGCCATGTCGATCTCCTGTCGCTCGTGATGCACCTGTATCATTACGCAATGCGAGTGGACGAGCGCAACCCGGCCGACGACGTCGGCCCACGGTCACACGCACCCGACCGTCTCTTGGCCGCGGCCGAGCACCTCTTCGCCCGCCACGGCACCGCCGGCGCGAGCCTGCGCGAGATCACTCGCTTGGCCGGGGCCAAGAGTCCGGTAGCCGTGCAGTATCACTTCGGCGATCGCGCCGGGCTCGTTCGGGCCGTGTTGGTCAAGCATCGCTCGGCCGTCGAGGCGCGACGACATGCTCTGCTCGACGAGCACGAGGCCGACCCGTCGAAGGGCGTGCGCTTCCTGGCGGCGTGTCTCGTGCGCCCGTGGGCGGCCAAGTTGGCGGACGATGACGGCGGACGCGACTACCTCCGCATCCATGCGGAGTTGCTCAACCTCCCTCGCGACGGCGCCGCGGATGCCCCCGTGAACGCGACCGAGAGCGTGCAGCGATGGCGCGATTTGGTCGAGCCTTACCTCGAAGAGGACGCCACCCGACTCCACCGTCGCTTCACGGTGATGCGCTTCGCGGCCGCCGAGTTGGGCCGTCGCGCAACTGAGGAACCGCACGCCGACGACCGCCTCTTCGTGAGTCACCTCGTCGATCTGGTCGAGGCGCTTCTCGTCGCGGGAACGTCGCCGGAGACCTTGCGATTGGCCGACGAGCGAGACGCCGCCCGCCGGAAGCGCTGATCGCTACTTCGGTTCGGCCTGCTGCCTGGCCCAGCGACGATCGGGCTTCCCTGAGGGTGACCGCTCGATGTGGTCGACGAACACGACGTCGTGCGGGGCTTTGAAATCGGCCAAGCGCGCGTGCACGTGGGCGCGGAGCACCTCCGGCGTCGTCGTCGTGCCCGGTCTCGGTTGCACGACGGCCGTGACCCGTTCGCCCCAGTGGTCGTCCGGGAGACCGACGACGACGGCGTCGTAGACGTCGGCGTGATCTTTCAGGACGGCTTCCACTTCCTCCGGGTGCACCTTCTCGCCTCCGGTGTTGATCGACGACGTTCCCCGACCGAGGACGCAGATCGTGCCGTCGGGTTCGACCGTCGCCAGATCGCCGGCGAGGGCCCATCGTTCCCCGGCGATCACCGGAAACGTGGCCGCCGACGTCTGCGGGTCGCCGTAGTAGCCGAGTGGCATTCGACCCCTGCGGGCGAGGCGACCGACGACGCCGGAACCCGCGGCGACCGGATGCAGGTCGTCGTCGAGGACGGCGTTCGTGTCGTCCATCACGAAACACGTCGACAACCGGTTGCTGCCGGCGACGGCCACGGACTGACCCTGACCTCCGGTCTCGGACGCCCCGAAACCGTCGACGACGATGCATCCCGGCAGTCGTTCGAGGAGCGCCTCCTTCGACGAAGGTGACAGCAGCGTTCCGCCGGACAGCACCACCGTCAACGACGTGAGATCCCAGGAGCCCTCGTCGCGGTCGAGGGCATCGCACAACGGTCGGGCGTAGGCGTCGCCGACGATGACGAGCAGGGTCACCCGTTCGTCGGCCACGAGCTGCAGCGTCCGACTGGCATCGAAGGATGGACTCGGACCCACGATCACCGTGCCGCCCGAGAGCAGCGCGGTGAGCGCGGTCCAGTGGGCGCTTCCGTGCATGAAGGGGGAGGCGGGGAGAAGGTGCGTCCGTCCTCGCACCGCCCGGACAGCCAGGTCGCCGGGACGTGCAATCCACGTCGGGTCGCCGCCGAGCGCCGAAAGATAGAGATCCTCGTGGCGCCAGACGACACCTTTCGGAGTTCCGGTCGTGCCTCCGGTGTAGAGGATGTAGTGGTCGTCGCCCGAGCGCGGCCCTGAGGGGGGAACCGGTGACGCCTCGGCGAGGGCCTGGTCATACTCGGGGCCTCGGGCGAGGTGGAACGCCAGCCCGTCGACGTCGGGCTGGACCTCGTCGAACACGGCTCCGAACTCGGCCTCGTGGACGACGCCGACGAGGTCGGCATCGACGTAGAGCTGGCGCAACTCGTCGACGCCGTAGCGGTAATTCACGTTGATCGGCACGGCGCCCAACTTGAACGCCGCCAGCATTCCCTCGAGGTACTCCACCGAGTTGTGGAGGTGGAGCCCGACGTTCTGGCCCGGACCGATGCCGTTGCCTGACAGGACGTTGGCGAGCCGATTGGCCCGTTCGTCGAGCGTGGCGTAGGTCAGGCGGCGACGTCCGTCGATGACGGCGACCCGATCGGGCACGGCCTGGGCTACCACCGTGAAGAGGTCAGCGAGATTCCCCGAGGCACCGGTCATGTGGGGGTGACTGCGCTTACTCGACGACCACGCCCCGGAGGTCGATCTCCGGATCGGGATACTGCGGGTCCATCTTCTTCAAGGTCTCGACGAGCACGGTGAGCACCGCCCAATCGCGGTGCCACTTGCGGTCTGCGGGGATGACGTACCACGGCGCGATCTTGGTGCTCGTCTTGGTGAGCGCGTCTTCGAACGCCGTCTGGTACTCGTCCCAGTGCTTGCGCTCTTCGAGATCGGCGATGTTGAACTTCCAGTTCTTCGATGGTGTCTCCAGGCGCGATCGGAAGCGTTCGGCTTGCTCGTCCTTGGAGATGTGGAGGAGGAACTTCACGATGGTCGTGTTGGCGGCGACGAGGCTGGCTTCGAAGTCGTTGATCAGGCCGAAACGCTTCGACCAGACCGTCTTCGGCACGAGGTCGTGCACTCGGACGATGAGGACGTCTTCGTAGTGCGACCGGTTGAAGATGCCGATCTCGCCAGCTCCTGGCACGGCGCGATGGATTCGCCACAAGAAGTCGTGGTCGCGCTCCTCCTCGGAAGGCTGCTTGAACGAGGTGACGCGACACCCCTGGGGGTTCACGCCGCCGAAGACCTTCTTGATGGTCCCGTCCTTGCCACCGGCGTCGATGGCCTGCAGAACCACCAGCAGCGACTGGCGGTGCTCGGCCCAGAGCTTCTCCTGCAACTCGGCCAACTCGGCGCTGAGAGCCGCCGACGCCGTCTCGGCCGTCGCCTTGTCGGAAGGTGCGCCTTCGGTCGAGCGAGGATCGATCGAGGCGATCCGTGCGGGTGAGCCAGGCTTCACCCGAAGGTGGTCGAGGGTGCCCTTGCGGTCCATTCGCCGCATCGTAGGGTGGACGGAGCATGGCTCTCCCGAAGGCGACGCCGCGCCGCAAAGCGATCGGCGCGATCGCCTCGGCGACCCTGGCGGTGGCGATGGTCGCCAACGTCGAGCGCGGACCCTCCGATCCGGTGATCGTCGTGTCGTTCACCAACGAAACGATCGCATCGCCGCTGCCAGGTCCGACCGTGATCCTCTCCGACCCCGAGCCGGTTCCGACGGAGGTCACGGCGCCACCTCGAACATCGTCACCAGAACCCGGACCGGCCGTCGGGCTGAAGGTGGCGTCCGGCCATCCGGCCCCGCCGGCGATCCCGTTTACGAGCGACATTTCCGTGCCCGACCACCTGGTCTTCATCCTGGTCCTTGGATCGGACGCCCGTCCCAACGAAGCACTCACCTCGACGCGCGCCGACTCCGTGCATCTCATCGCCGTCGACCCGGCGACGCAACAGGGCACGATTGTCGGCATCCCGCGCGACAGCTACGTGAAGTTCCCCCGTGGCGGTCGGGGCAAGATCAACGACGCGCTCGCCCGCGGCGGTCCGAAGTACGTGGCCGAGACCGTGCGGCTGCTGACCGGCCTCCCCGTGGACTACTACGTGCTCACCGGATTCGACGGAATGTGGCAGATGGTCGATGAGCTCGGTGGCGTCGACGTCTTCGTCGACCGGCGCATGAACGACCGCTTTTCGGGGGCGAGATTCGAGAAGGGCTGGCACCGGATGAACGGTGAGGAAGCGCTGG
>JBKJLU010000257.1:0-3051 GCA_046596815.1 Acidimicrobiales bacterium
GGTCGGTCACCCAGTCGATGCGCCCGTCGAGATTCGGAGACCGATCGGTCGTGGGTGCGCGACACGTTGGTCGAGCGGGTGCGCGCCCACGGGTATCCCGTCGACGACATCGAGGTCGAGCGCTTCTACGACCCGACCGACTGGGAACGCATGGGCATGGAGCGCGGCACCCCCTTCGGCCTGTCACACCGGTTCTTCCAGACCGGGCCGTTCCGGCCGAACAACATCGAGAAGAAGGCGCCCGGCCTCTACTTCGTGGGCTCGTCGACCCTGCCCGGCGTCGGCGTGCCCATGGTGCTGCTTTCGGGTCGCCTCGCCGCCAACCGCGTGGAGGGACACAAGTGACCAGCAGGGCAACCACGACGCTGGACGAGTCGTACGAGAAGTGCCGCGCCCTCAACAAGCGCTACGGCACGACCTACTACTGGTCGACGTACCTGCTTCCCAAGATCAAGCGCCACCACGTGCATGCGCTCTACGCCTTCTGTCGCTATGCCGACGACATCGTCGACGACCTCGGCCCGGTGACGACCGACGAACGCGAGCGGGCCCTCACCGACTTCGGCGACCGGTTCTTCGTCGATCTCGAAGCCGGCCGCTCCGACGACGAGGTGCTCAAGGCCGTCGTGCACACGGTGCGGGCGTTCGAGATCGACCCCGAGTGTTTCCGTCGCTTCCTCCGCTCGATGGCCATGGACCTCACCATCGGCGAGTACGAGACCTACGACGACTTGGGTGTCTACATGGACGGATCGGCGGCGGTGATCGGCGAGATGATGCTGCCGATCCTCGAGCCCTATGACATCGACGTCGCCCGCCCCCACGCCCGCGACCTCGGGAACGCGTTCCAGCTCACCAACTTCCTGCGCGATATCAACGAGGATCTCGACCGGGGCCGGGTCTACATGCCCCAGGAGGACGTGCGGAAGTTCGGCGCCGAGTCCGCTCTGCGCGACCGCCGGGTCACGCCCGAACTCGTCGACCTGCTGCAGTTCGAGATTGCCCGCACCCGAGAGCTCTATGCGTCCGCCGACATGGGCGTGTCGATGCTGCCTCCGGCTTCGGCCCGCTGCATCGCCGGAGCGAGAGGCTTGTACTCCCGCATCCTCGAGCGCATCGAGGCCGCCGACTACGACGTGTTCTCGGGACGGGCCTCCGTCCCGACGTGGCAGAAGCTGGCGGTCGCCGCCCGCATGGTGCGCCCCGCCCGCTGATCAGCGGGTCGGCGTCGGGAGCGCCAGCGAGCAGCCGACAGCCGAGCGGAAAGGAGCGTCAGCGACGCAGAGCGAGGCCGTCAGTTCGCGGCGCCGACCGGTTCGAAGGGATCGATGGTCAAGGTCGAGGCTCGCTCCCGGAGCAAGCGGGGGACGATCGGCAGCAGCATCCCGTAGGGCTCGCCCCCGAAGAGGTGGTGAATGCGGTGGGATTCCTTGAGCCACTCGAAGACGCCGATCTGGGGCAACCGGCCGAGCCGTGCGTGGATGTAGACGTCGTGCACGAACGCGTAGGCCGCGCCGTAGAGGGTGACGCCGATACCGACGGTGTAGAGCAGTTCGAGCGACGGCAACGTGGTGCCGGCGGTCATGGCCAGGATCGTGCCGCCGGCGAAGAACACTGGGAAGAGGTCGTTCTTCTCGAAGCGGCTGGGCGAGCGACGGTGATGGCTTCGATGCCAACCCATCCCGAATCCGTGCATCACGAAACGATGGGCGAGGTAGCTCACTGCCTCCATGGCGACGAATGCGAAAAGGATGACGGTGGTGCTGCTCATGACGGCTCCATGGTACGACCCGCCCGATCCCAGAGCAGCATCACCAGCGTCACGAGGGCGAAGCCGAAGAGGTAGTCCTCGACGGGCACGTCCCAGGGGAAGCGGATGCCGGAGAACTCGTCAGGGGCGTAGATGACGATGGGCGCCGACAGCTTCGTCAACCAACCGTCGACGAGCACCTGGAAGAAGAAGACGATGGCCATCGAGATCCAGTAGGCCCTCGTGCGGAACAGGCCCGAGCGGAACCACAAGACCTCGAGAGCGACCACGATGATCGCCCCGATCGTGGCCGAAACGGTGTACTCAGGCACGGGCCCGCCGACCGTCGATCCATCCGAGCATCCACCGCACCGCTTCGAGGGTCAGCAGCGAGCAGATGGGAATGACGAGGAAGAAGACGAGCTCCTCGATCGGCAGGCGCCCCGGCAACTCGATGCCGGTGGTGAAGCGCGGGCTGTAGCGCCACAGGCCCCGATCGATGGCGACGATGTCCCACACCGCAAAGAGCAGGACCGGGATCCACATGGCCGCCAGAAGCCGGCGCGGCCGACGCCACACCCGCGCCCGGAACCCGAACTCCAGCGGAAGGGTGATCAGCAGGCACAGGCCCATGAGGATCAAGTATTGGAATCTGTCCACGTCAGACACATTGTGATCCGGACCGGGCTCCCGCACCGGATTGCAGGTGTGCCTGGAGTGCCAGATCGCGCCCGGGCCAGTACCCTCGCATCTCACATGCTCGAGGACATCTCCAGCCCGGCCGACCTCCGGCGACTCGATTACGGCCAACTCGACACGCTGTCGGCGGAGATCCGCCGGTTCATCGTCGAGTCGGTGGCCGTGACCGGCGGTCACCTCGGTTCCAACCTCGGCGCCGTCGAGCTCACGCTCGCCGTGCACCGCGTGTTCGACTCGCCTCGCGACATCATTTTGTGGGACACCGGCCACCAGGCCTACGTCCACAAGATCGTGACCGGGCGCAAGGACGGGTTCGCCCAGCTGCGCCAGGCCGGCGGTCTGTCGGGGTATCCGAGCCGCCGCGAATCCGAGCACGACTGGGTCGAGAACAGCCACGCCTCGACGATCTTGTCCTACGCCCATGGTGTGGCCACCGGCGTCGAACACGCCGGCACCGACCGCAAGGTCGTCGCCATCATCGGCGACGGGTCGATGACCGGCGGCATGGCCTTCGAGGGTCTGAACAACCTCGGCCACAGCGGCAAGCGGGTGGTCATCATCCTCAACGACAACGGCCGCTCGTACGCCCCGACGGTGTCGAT
>JBKJLU010000318.1:0-2647 GCA_046596815.1 Acidimicrobiales bacterium
GCAGGTGCCGCCGTCGAGGACGAGGGAGACGGCCCCGTCGAGGGCGGCGGCGACGCCCGCCGCCGTCGGCGGGGTGGGTTCACCGTGGAGGTTGGCCGAGGTCGTGGCCAGCGGACCGACCCTTCGGCACAGCTCGCGCACGAGGCGATGGTCGGGGCAGCGCAACCCGATCGTCGAGCCGTCACCGCCGAGGTCGACGTCGAGGAGATCGGTCCGTCGCGGCAAGACGATGGTGAGCGCACCCGGCCAGAACCGGTCGATCCACCACTGCGCGATGCCGGGGATCTCTCCTTCGATCAGGGCAGCAACGTCGGCCGCAGCCGAGACCAACACGGGGATCTCGAGGGTGTGGGGTCGCTCCTTGGCCACGAACAGCTGGTCGATCGCGCCGGGTACGAAAGCCGACACGGCGAGTCCGTAAACGGTGTCCGTCGGGATGGCTACGACCTCGCCCGCCACCAGCCGCGCGACGGCGTCTTCGACGGCGGACGGATCGGTCGCGTCCTCGACCCGAGTCACGAGATGCGGGCGAGGAGCATGCGCTCGCGACCGGTGAGGTCGACGCGGGCCTCGGCCGAGGTGAAGCCGGCGTCGCGCGCCAGCGCGATCGCTGAACCGGCCTGATGGGGCGCGAGCTCGACCACGAGGACGCCGGGGCGGGCCAACCATCGAGGCGCCTCGGCCACGATGCGCTCGATGTCCTCGGTGCCTGTCGGTCCGGCCCGCAAGGCCGATGAGGGCTCCCAATCTCCGACATCCGCAGGAAGGATCTCGTCGTCGCCGATGTAGGGCGGGTTCGAGATCACGAGTTGCAGCTGGCCCCGCAACCCGCCGGGGACGGCCGTGAACCACGACCCTTCTTCGAGCCGCACCCGGCCGGCGGCCAGGGTGCCGATGCCCGAGAGGTTGGCCCTCGCAACCTCGAGGGCCTCGGCCGATCGGTCGGTCGCCACGACCTGCGCGGTCGGCAGTTCGACGGCGATCGACAAGGCGATGGCCCCTGATCCCGTTCCCAGATCAACCACGTTCGGCCGCTTGGGAAACCCTCGCAGCTCGGCCAGCGCCACCTCGACGACCATCTCCGTCTCCGGGCGGGGGATCAGCACTCGCCGGTCGACGAACAAGTCGAGCTTCCGGAACCCCCACTGTCCGAGCACGTACTGCAGCGGCTCACCGGCGATACGCCGATCGACCATCGACGTGAAGAAGTCGGAGGCCCGGGTGGTCACCGGCTCCTCGAGGCCAAGCGCGAACTCGGTGGTGTCGAAACCCGACGCCCGCTCGACGAGCCAACGGGCTTCGGCTGGTGACGCCAACGCTTCGGTGGCCTGCCCGAGCAGATCGCGCCAGACGACGGCGCCCGCTGCAATCACTCTCCGGAGAGCTGACGCGCCCGCTCGTCGGCGATCAGCGCGTCGGTGATCTCGTCGAGCTCGCCGGCGCCGAGCACCTTGTCGAGCTTGTAGAGGGTGAGATTCACGCGGTGCTCGGAAACCCGGTTTTCCTTGAAGTTGTAGGTCCGGATCTTCTCCGAGCGCCCGCCGCTGCCGACCTGGCCCTTGCGCTGCTCGGACATCTCCGCCGTCTTGCGGTCTTGCTCGAGCTTCAACAGGCGCGACCGCAGCACCACGAGCGCCTTGGCCCGATTCTGGATCTGGCTCTTCTCATCCTGCATCGCCACCACCACGCCCGTCGGCTTGTGGGTGATACGCACGGCCGAGTCGGTGGTGTTGACGCTCTGGCCACCGGGCCCGCTCGAGCGATAGACGTCGACCTGGAGGTCGTTCGGGTCGATGGCGAACTCGACCTCCTCGGCCTCGGGCAGCACGGTGACCGTCGCCGAAGACGTGTGGATGCGGCCCTGACTCTCGGTCGCCGGAACCCGTTGGACGCGATGCACGCCGCCCTCGAACTTCATCCGGGTCCAGACGTTGTCGCCCTTGACCATGAACGTGACCTCGTTGAAGCCACCCATGTCGGACGAGTCGGTGTTCAGGACCTCGAGCTTCCACGAATGGCGCTCGGCGTAGCGGCCGTACATCTCATAGAGATCGCGGGCGAAGAGGTTGGCTTCCTCACCGCCCTCGGCGCCGCGGATCTCGACGATGACGTTCTTGTCGTCATTCGGATCCTTCGGCAGCAGCAGGACCTTGAGCTCTTCCTCCAACTCCTCGATGCGGCGTTCGGCGACGTCGACCTCCTCCCGCATGCCGAGCTCCTTGGCCACGTCGAGATCTTCGGTCGAGCTCAGATAGCTGCGATAGGCCAGGGCGATCGGCTCGAGCTGCTTGTGCCGGCGAGATTCCTCTCGGAGCCGACGCTGGTCGCTCAGCACCTCGGGGTCGCCGAGGCGCGCCAAAACCTCTTCGTAGTCCTTGTCCATCTCGGCCATGCGGGCGAGCGTCGCGGGGTCGAGCACCATGTCTCCTAAGAAAGGACGGGAGAGTTTCGCACGACAGGAGCAATCAAATGGAGCCGACGAGAGATCGTCGAAACTCTCCCGTCCTTTCAGACGGAGACATGCAGAGAGAGCCTACGGGTCTACTGCGCCCGCCAATCCGAGGGAACCGTCACCAGTTCGGCCCGCAGGGTCGGCGACAACGAACCGACCAGCGAACGGGTCATGGGGTAGTCGTCCGTCTCGGGA
>JBKJLU010000048.1:0-2891 GCA_046596815.1 Acidimicrobiales bacterium
TGTCGCGCCGGGTGGCGCCGCGTCGCGACACGAGTGCGTCGAGGCCGGCGTCGTCTGCTGCGACTCGTGCAGCTGCTCGCCATCAGCGCAGCGGCAGGCCGCTTTGCCGCAACGACGGCGTTGCACGACAACCGAGCCACGAATCATCCGGGGATCTGGCGTGCGCTTACCGCGGCCATCACTCTCGCCATCTTGTTCTGCCACGGCGAGGCCATGAGCAGAGTTTCAGGAGCTACCTCTCCGTGGTAGGCACGCGGGGTGATCGGGCGCATCGTCATCGACGACCTTCGACCCCGCACCCTCACCGGGCAGTATCCGGCCAAGGCGGTGGTGGGCGAGCGCGTGGAGATCAGCGCGGACGTCTTCAAGGATGGACATGACCTCCTCGCCGGACGGGTGAGCTGGCGGCCCATCGGCAAGTCGACCTGGCAAGAAGCGCCCTTGCGGATGGCCAATCCCGGACTCGATCGCTGGACGGCGGCGATCGTTCCGACCACCCTCGGTCGCCACGAATTCGTAGTCGAGGCGTGGGTCGATCAGTACGCCACCTGGCGCCACAAGGCCGAGGCGAAGATCGGCGCCGGCCAGGAGATCGACACCGAACTCGAAGAGGGAGCCCGCCTCGTCGAGCAACGGGCCAAGAAGATGGAGCGCCCGGACGACAAGGCCCACCTGCAGATGGTGGCCCGCAGCCTCCGAGACAAAGCCGCCGCGCACCACGAGCGGCTGGCGCCGGCGCTGACTCCGGCGGTCGAGGCACTGCTCGCCGGGCCGGCATCGAACAAGAGCGTCTCCCGAAGCTCACCGCTGACGTTGTGGGTGGATCGCGAACGCGCCCTCTTCGGGGCCTGGTACGAGTTCTTCCCTCGCAGCGAGGGCGGCCTGCAAGGCGCCAGGAACCGGCTGACAGCGGTGGCCGAGATGGGCTTTGACGTCGTTTACTTTCCGCCGATCCATCCCATCGGCCGCCAGTTTCGAAAGGGTCCGAACAACACTCTCACCGCCGGCCCCGACGACGTCGGCAGCCCCTGGGCCATCGGCGGACCCGAGGGCGGACACACCTCCATCCATCCCGACCTCGGCTCGTACACCGACTTCGAGGATCTGGTGCACCGCGCCCATGAACTCGGCATGGAGATCGCGCTCGATTATGCACTGCAGTGCAGCCCCGACCATCCGTGGGTCACCGAGCATCCGGAGTGGTTCCACCATCGGCCCGACGGCTCGATCGCCTACGCCGAGAATCCGCCGAAGAAGTACCAGGACATCTACCCGATCAACTTCTGGCCCGACAAGGAAGCCGATCGCAAGGCGCTGTGGCAGGCGTGCAAGGAGATACTGGATTTCTGGATCGCCAAGGGCGTGCGCATCTTCCGGGTCGACAACCCCCACACCAAGCCGATGGTCTTCTGGGAGTGGTGCATCGCCGCCGTGCAGGACGAGTCCCCCGACGTGCTCTTCCTGGCCGAAGCCTTCACTCGACCCAAGGTGATGGCCAAGCTGGCCGAGGTCGGGTTCACCCAGAGCTACACCTATTTCACGTGGCGATCGCAACGTGACGAACTCGTGGAGTACCTGACGGAACTCACCCAGGGCCCGACGGCCGACTACATGCGCCCCAACTTCTGGCCCAACACCCCGGACATCCTCGCCGGCGCGCTCCGCAACGGCACGGCCTCGGCCTTCCGGATGCGGGCCGTTCTCGCCGCCATGCTCACCCCGAGCTACGGCGTCTACGCCGGGTACGAGCTCGTGGAGAACGAGCCGATGTCGGATACGAACGAGGAGTACTTCCATTCGGAGAAGTACGAGATCCGCTCCCGCAACTGGGAGGACTCCCGCTCGATCGCCGGCTGCTTCCAGGCCATCAACGAGATCCGGCGGCGCCATCCGGCGCTGCAGCGCCTGCGCAACCTCCACTTCCACGCCACGTCGAACGATGCTCTCCTGGCATTCTCCAAGGCGAGCGACGACGGCACCGACGTGGTGCTCACGGTCGTGAACCTCGACCCGTGGGCCACCCAGGAGGGCACCCTCCTCCTCGACCTGGCGGCGCTCGGTCTGAGTTGGGACCGGCCCTTCGAGGCGTACGACGAGCTCACGAAGCAGTCGTTCACGTGGCAGGGTGCCGAGCCCTTCATCCGCCTCGATCCGCGGCACGACGTCGCCCACGTGCTGCACCTGCGGCCGCTCTCGTGAGCTCGAGCGACGCTCTCGAGGTCGGCCAGCCGCTCGAACTGTCGGATCCGAACTGGTTCCAGAAGGCCGTGTTCTACGAGGTGCTCGTGCGCGGGTTCTTCGACTCCAACGACGACGGCACCGGCGACCTACGGGGCATCACCGACAAGCTCGACTACCTGCAGTGGCTCGGCGTCGACTGTCTCTGGTTGCTGCCCTTCTACGAGAGCCCACTGCGCGACGGTGGCTACGACATCAGCGACTTCTTCGCCATCCTTCCGGAGTACGGCGACCTGGCGGACGCCGTGACCCTCATCGAAGAGGCCCACAAGCGCGGGATCCGAGTCATCGCCGACCTCGTCATGAACCACACCAGTGATCAGCACCCGTGGTTCCTCGAGTCGCGGCAAGACAAGACGAACCCGAAGGCCGATTGGTACGTCTGGAACGACGACGACCATCGCTGGTCGGAGGCCCGCATCATCTTCGTCGACACGGAGAAGTCGAACTGGACGTGGGATCCCGTACGCGAGCAGTACTACTGGCACCGCTTCTTCTCCCACCAGCCAGACCTCAACTACGACAACCCCGAGGTTCGGCGGGCCATGGTCGACGTCATCAAGTTCTGGCTCGACATCGGCCTCGACGGGTTCCGCCTCGACGCCGTGCCCTACCTCTACGAGCGCGACGGCACCAACGGCGAGAACCTCAAG
>JBKJLU010000064.1:0-3028 GCA_046596815.1 Acidimicrobiales bacterium
GTGGAGCGGCCATGACCGAGGCCGGCGACGGGGACAGCACGCAACTTGCCATAAGGGTGAGACAAGCCCAGTGGGCGGCACGGCGGCACCGCGGTGCCGCCGCACCGCCCCGGCGGGCCGTTCCGCCCCCGGAGGCCACGAGATCGGCTCGCCCCGCCACCGACCGTCGTCCCCGCTCACCCAAGGCTGCGAACCGGCCGCGATCGAGGCCCGACGATCCGCTCGCCGACGCGACGAAGTCGCCCGCGCCCCACGGACGGGGAGCAGGCACGCGAGCCCGGTCAGCGAGCGAGGAGGTCTACGTCCGCAGCGGTGGACCTTCGGTCGCCGAGAACGACCCGTCCTCCATCGTGCCCCGTCCCGCGTCGGCCATGGCGTGGGCCCAGCCGATCTCCGCTCGGGCCCATGCGGTCATTCGCTCGCCCCGCCATCGTCCACCGATCTGCTCGAGTCGGTCCGGGTCGTCGAAGTCGAATCCCATGCGTTCGAGGTCGGCGATCATCGTCTCGTGCGACACCGCCTCGTCGGTCAGCACCTGCGACCCGTCGAAGCGCCGGCCCCGGGGACTGACGGCCACCAACCGCTCCGACGGATCGATGGCGAGCTCCCACCCGCCCTCGTGCACCAGCGAGTGATGTCGCCGGCACAACGGTCGGAAGTTGGCCAGGTCGGAGCACCCGCCATCACGATTCCACCATCGGACGTGGTGGAACTGGCACCACCGCACCGGCACCTCGCAACCGGGGAACTCGCACGTCGGATACATCGACGCCAGCACTGTCTTCTGCTTCGGTTGGGCCAGCCGGGCCTTGCGGCCCAGATCGAGCGGTCGACGATCGTCGGCGCCCACCAACATAGCCTGGATCATCGAGGTGCAACACAGCCGCTTCAGCACCGCAGGAGACACCGACACCCCGGCCCCGAGCTCGACGTTCCCCTGCTCGTCGATCGCCAACGTCCCCTCCTGCACGTGGAACACGATCAGGAACGGATCATCGATCGGCATCCCGGACGGATCGCGCTCGGCGTTGATCAACCCCTGCCGGCACACCCACGTCAAGCCGTCGAACCGGCGCTGCTTCGCCGTCCGCTCTGCCAGCAGCTCCGGGTCCGGCTCCCGACCTTCGGTCCGCGCTGCTTTCTTCGCTGCCCGCCGCTCGCGATACACCTGGTCCATCCCGTACTCGATGGCCCGGTTCAACAACAGGCCTTCCTCCGGCGGCGTCACGATCTCGTGATGGACGAGACCCCCCAGATCCGTCCACGTCGTGACCCCGCACTTCGCCCGCCGACGTACCTCGTCCTCATCGGTCAACAACTGCTGGCTGGCCTCGTAGCTCTTCACGTGACGTTCGAGCTGCGCCGCGGTCATGTCGAGGGCCAAGCCGACCAGGAACTCCTCGTTCTCCGGCTTCACCACCCGACACAACGCCCGCACCTTCGAGAACGACAACCGGCCCTCGGCCAACGCCGAGCGCACCCGCGGCGCATCCTCGAGGCGATTGGCGACCGACACGTGATCGCGAGCGGCCCGCGCCGACGAACCGCACCGCGCCATCAACCACAACGCGCACGACGCGAACCCGTCCTTGAGCCACAGCTGGCGCCGATCGAACTCGCCCAAGGCCGCCAGCCACGACGCCAGATAGGCCGACTGCACCGCCGTCCCGCGTAGCAGCGACGACTCCAACTCCTCGTCGGTCAACGCCGACAACGACAACACATCCCCGTGAATCACGAGGCACCTCCAACACCCATGACCGTCAACCCCGAGAAGGGATGAGGTCGATCGAACCTCGAAAGGTCAGCCGTTGTGGCGCCGGCCGACGAGCGCTAGACCCAGCATACACGAACACACGTTCCCCTCCCAAGCGTGCTTTCGGCGACCGGTCAGACCGGTCCCGGTTCGCTGTGACACGGCGTCCAACCGGGGACGAGGTGGCGGGGCACGCGCGCATGGTCCACGTCGGAGAACCCATGCAACGACGGGGAGCGGGTGGCGCAGCGAAGTCCAGTCCGTCTCGACGCCACCCGCTCGGACCTGGTCAACGACCACCAGCGGTCGGAACGCATCCACCACATCCACTCGGCGGAGGCGACGAACACCTCCCGGATGTAGTCCCGCCGCACGTAGCACAGCGGCTCGAGCGAACCCATGGTCGACCACACCTGGTCTGCGTACTCGGCGGTCACCACCACCCGGTCCGATCCGGTCTTCAACACGATCGCCAGGCGGGGCTGGTGGAGCGCCGCTACGTGCAGGGCCAGCGCGCACGCCGGGCAGTCGCAGAGCCATGCGCCCGAGGCGAGCGGTCGTTCGGGCCGGTCGTGGGCCACCCAGAGATCCGGGAAGTCCGTCCACTCCTCCTCCTCGATCTCGTCAGGGCGGTCGTCGCCCTCGTCGTCCTCGAACCACGGCTCCGCCCATGCGGCATCGTCTTCCATCGAACTCCCCGATCCATCGTGTTGTGTTTTCGGGGAGCCGTGAGGCCGACTCCGAGCCGAGGCGGGCTTGGCAAGCAGGAAGGACCGGACCGGGCCCTCGACGGCATCTCGTCGACAGCGTCGCACGGGGGTGAGACATCGGCGATCCGAAGCCGCCTGCTTCAGCCGTGGCGGGACAATTCGAGCAGCAACCATGCGAAGGTGACGTCGTACACGATCGCCGCAGCGGCAATCGCCGCCCACCTCCGTCGCCGCTCCCGCCGCCGACCTCGAAGAGCCCGCTACAGGAGCTTCGACAGCGCGATGGCGAGACCGCTCGCCGTGCCGAGGAGGCCAACCAGCCCGATGAACATCGTCCTCAGCTGCCCTCCTTGCGCCGCCAACCCCTGATGCAGCTCGGCGCGGAGCCCGGCCATCTCGGTCCGGAGGTCTGCCGCCATCACCCGCATCTCGCTTCGAAGATCCGAGGCGAAGTGCTCGAGGTCGCGCTTCGTGGCGACGTCGGCCCATCCGACAGGCGGCAGGTGCTCCATCAGCGTCGCCGCCTCGTCAGCGCCCAGGACGGCGTCGAGGCGATGGTGGA
>JBKJLU010000098.1:0-6043 GCA_046596815.1 Acidimicrobiales bacterium
GGTGGCTGTCGTGCACTCGCTCCTCGCGGGCGGCTCACTTGAACGGGGCCCGGGACGAACCCTGGCACTCCCCAGAGCACAGCCGCCGACCGCCGGTTCGTCACCGTGCCGGGACCACCATCGAGGGTCGCCGCCATCAGCCCATCGAGGTGATGGGCAGGGGCGCCGACGAGACGCACCACCCGGCCGGTGACCGGGGCCCAGGTGCCGCCACGCAGTCTCGACCTGAGAGCCTCCCACGACACCCCCAGATCTGCGGCCTGTGCACGACTGACCATGGCGTACTGCTTCTCGGCCAGGCGCCGCAGCGCCGCTTCCCGTTCCATGCCCCCGACCTTCTCGCGTGGGTGAGACAACCACCCCACCACCCACGCTTCTGGCAGCGGGATCCCGCCGCCGCAGGCGGGATCCCGCTGCCAAAACGGAGGGAGACGAGAGCGGGCGGCCAGTAACCTCCGGGGTCATGCCCGCTCAGCACCAGGCGCCCAAGGGGACGCTCGACGTGCTGCCGCCGGGCGATGGGGGAGCGCCGTTCGACTCGGCTGCTTTCCAGGCCGTCGTGGCGCGATTCGCAGTGGCGGTGGAGCGGTCGGCTTTCGGATTGGTCATCGGCCCGGCTTTCGAGGACCTCGCCGTCTATGCCCGGGTCGGGGCCACCACCGACATCGTCCGCAAGGAGATGTACGACTTCCGCGACAAGGCCGAGCGTCACCTCGCCCTTCGCCCCGACAGCACTCCGAGCGTGGTGCGCGCCTACGTCGAGCACCGGCCCATCCTTCCGTGGAGGGTCTGGTACCTGGCCCCCCACTTTCGCTACGACCAGCCGCAAGCCGGCCGTTACCGCCAGCACCATTCCCTCGGGGTCGAGGTGCTCGGCGTCGCTGATGCCGACCTCGATGCCGAGCTGATCGGGTTGGCCAACCAGTTCCTCACCGACGCCGAGACCGGCGTCGGGCTCCAACGGCTCGAGCTCCTGATCAACACGATTGGCGACGCCACGTGTCGGCCCGAATACCGCAAGGCCCTCATCGCCTACGTCGTCGAGCGCGAGGGCGACCTCTGCGACGAGCACCGCGACCATTGGCGCGACAACCCCATGCGCCTCTTCGACTGCAAGCGCCAACCCTGCCGCGACGTCACGGCCGAGGCTCCCCGACTGCTCGACCGCCTCTGCGACGACTGCAGTGCCCACTTCGACCGGATGAAGGCGGGGCTCGACGCCCAGAAGATCGAGTACCGCGTCGACACCCGGCTGATCCGAGGTCAGGACTATTACAACCGAAGCACGTTCGAGTTCGCAGCCACGAGCCTCGATCAAGCCCAACTGGCCCTCGGCGGAGGAGGCCGTTACGACGGATTCGTCGAGGCGCTCGGCGGTCAGCCCACCCCCGGCATCGGCTTCGGTCTCGGCATCGAGCGCATCCTGCTGGCGGCACAGGCCGAGCAAACCCAACTGGTCACCGATGCGGCGGCGAGCCGCGTCGATGTGTTCGTGATCGACACCGTCGACGGCACCGCCGCCGCGACTGTGACCACCCAACTTCGTCAGGCTGGCGTTCGCGCCGATCGCGCCTACGACGGTCGCTCGTACAAGGCCCAGTTCAAGCAGGCGGGCCGATCCAAGGCCCGCTTCGCCCTCGTCATCGAAGAAGCGGGCTGGTCGATTCGCACCCTGTTGGAAAAGGGTGAGGCCCAATCCGTCGAACCCGACGTAGCTGTCGACGCCATCCGAAAGCGAATGCAGACCCCAATGACTCCCCACCCCCCGACCTCATGACCCTCCGCACCGATTATTGCGGCGCCCTCACCATCGACGACGTCGGCCGAACGGTGTCCGTTTGTGGATGGGTGGCGCGCCGGCGTGAGCACGGCGAGCACCTCGCCTTCGTGGATCTGCGCGACCACACCGGGCTCATCCAATGCGTGGTCGGCAACGCCCACGACCTGCGCAGCGAGTACGTGTTGCGCGTCACCGGCACCGTGCGCCGGCGGCCGGACGGCACGGCCAACGAGCAACTGGCCACCGGGCAGGTCGAGGTGGGCGACTGCGAGGTCGAGGTCCTCAACACGGCCGAGCCCCCGCCCTTTCCGGTCACCGACCGTATCGACGCCGACGAGAACCTGCGCATGCGTTACCGCTACGTCGACCTCCGGCGCGAGCGCATGCAGCGCAACCTCCGCATCCGCAGCACGGTCAACTCGAAGCTCCGCGCGGCCATGGAGCGACAGGGATTCCCCGAGATCGAGACCCCGATGCTGTGGACGCCGACGCCCGAAGGGGCGCGGGAGTTCCTGGTGCCCAGCCGCCTGCAGCCAGGCAAGCAGTACGTCCTCCCGCAGAGCCCCCAGATCGCCAAGCAGATCCTCATGGTCGGTGGCTTCGACCGGTACTTCCAGATCGCACGGTGCCTGCGGGACGAAGACCTTCGGGCCGACCGCCAGTTCGAGTTCATGCAGCTCGACGTCGAGGCCAGCTTCGTCGAGCCGGAGGACGTCTACGGGTTCATCGGCGAGGCCGTCTCCGACGCCACGGAGGCCATCTCCGGCGAGCGCCCCGACATCGCCCGCATCTCCTGGGCCGACGCCATGGAGCGCTACGGCACCGACAAGCCCGACCTCCGTTTCGGGATGGAGCTGGTCGAGCTCACGACGGTCTTCGCCGAGACCGGGTTCAACGCCTTCAAGGCCGCCTGCATCAAGGGGATCCGGGTGCCCGGGCAATCCGACGCCTTCGGCCGCAACCGGCTCGACCAGCTCACCGAGGCCTCGAAGCAGCGGGGTGCGAAGGGGCTGGTCTGGATGCGGGTCAAGGCCGAGGGCGAACTCGACTCCCCCGTGGCCAAGTTCCTCAGCGACGAGGAGAAGGCCGCGCTGGTCATGGCCCTCGACGCCGAGCCCGGTGACCTGCTGTTCCTGGTGGCCGACGATCGCCGGACCGTCCAGGAGGTGCTCGGCGCCCTGCGCAACGACATCGGTCGGCCTCCGGTCAGCGAGGGGCCGTACCGCTTCGCCTGGGTGACCGAGTTCCCGATCTTCGACGGCACCGGCGACACCGGCCACCCCCTGGCCGCCCACCATCCGTTCACGATGCCGCACCCGGACGACCTCGACCTGCTCGAGAGCGACCCGTTCAAGGTGCGAGGTCAGGTCTACGACCTCGTGCTCAACGGTTGGGAGCTGGGCTCTGGCAGCATCCGGATCCATCGCAGCGACATCCAAGCCCGGGTGTTCAAGGTGCTGGGGGTCAGCGATGAGGAGGCGGAGAAGCGGTTCGGTTTCCTGCTCGGCGCCTTCCGCTTCGGCGCTCCGCCCCACGGTGGGTTCGCCGTGGGCATCGACCGATTCGTCGCGATCCTGGCCGGCGAAGACAACATCCGTGAGGTCATCGCCTTCCCCAAGGCGTCCTCCGGCATCGACCCCATGACCGGCGCCCCCCAACACGTCGACGCCAAGACCCTGGCCGACGTCGGCCTCCGCCCCCTCCCGCCCCCCAGCTGACTCTCGTGGCTGAACCCGACCTGTTCACGGCGGCGTTGGAGGATCGGCTGGCCAAGCGGGGTCCGCTGCCGGCGCGCATGCGCCCGACGACGATCGACGAGATCGTCGGGCAGCGCCACCTTCTCGGCGAGGGCAAGCCGTTGCGCAGCCTGATCGAGGCCGACCGACTCAGCTCGATCATCCTCTGGGGCCCGCCGGGGACGGGGAAGACGACCCTGGCCAACGTCATCGCCGCCTCGACCAACAAGGCGTTCGTTCCTCTCAGCGCGGTGAGCGCGGGGGTGAAGGACGTGCGGGAGGCCGTCGACAAGGCCCAACGCCGTCTGGCCGACCACGACCAGGGCACGATCCTCTTCCTCGACGAGGTTCACCGATTCAACAAGGCCCAGCAGGACGCGCTCCTCCCCGCCGTCGAGTCGGGCATCCTCACCCTCATCGGGGCGACCACCGAGAACCCCTTCTTCGAGGTCAACGCCCCACTTCTGAGCCGTTCGACCCTGTTCCGCCTCGAGCCCCTCGACCCCGCTGAACTGGGAGTTCTCCTTCGTCGGGGCCTCGAGTGGGAAGGTGCCGAGGCCGACGACGACGCCATCGCCCACCTCGCCCAGGCCGTCGACGGTGACGCCCGAGCCGCCCTCACCACCCTCGAAGTGGCGCTGGCCATCGCGGCCACGAACAAGGCGACGACACTCACCCTCGGCCACGTCGAGCAGGCCCGGTCTTCGAAGGTGCTGCGTTACGGGGAAGACGAGCACTACGACGTGATCAGCGCCTTCATCAAGAGCATCCGCGGCAGTGACCCCGATGCCGGCCTCTACTGGCTGGCCCGCATGCTCGAAGCCGGGGAGGACGCCCGCTTCATCGCTCGCCGCCTGGTCATCCTGGCCAGTGAGGACGTGGGCCTCGCCGACTCGAACGGACTCCTGGTGGCCAACGCCGCCGCCTCCGCAGTCGAGTTCGCCGGCCTGCCCGAAGCCCGGCTCAACCTGGCTCACGCCACCATCTACCTGGCCACCGCCCCCAAATCCGGGGCGGTGAAGGACGCGCTTGCCGCCGCCTTCGCCGACGTGCGTGAACGTCCCGCCGGTCGTGTGCCCGTGCATCTCCGCAGCGCCACCGACTGGCAGAAGCGGGTGACCAAGGACGGCACCGGCTACCTCTACCCGCACGCCTATCCGGAAGGATGGGTGGCCCAGCAGTACCGGCCCGACGAGGTCGAAGGCCGGCCGTACTACCAGCCAACCCAACATGGCGCCGAGGCCGGAATCGCGGCCGACCTCCGCCGGCATGCTCCTCCGACCGGCTGAACGCGCTCACTATGCTCCCTCACTCAATGGCCATCCTGAGCGCTCCCACGACATGACCGCCGGTGAGGTCGCCGCCGTCATCGCCTCGGTCGCCGTGGCCATCCTGGCCGTCGGACTGCTGTTCGCCCTGGCCTCGCTGAGTCGCACCCTGCGAGAACTCCGCACGAGCGTCGAACAGTTCCGGTCGGAGGCCTTGCCACTCGTCGGCCAGCTGCGCGGCACCGTCACCCAGGCCAGCGCCGAGCTCGAGCGGGTCGACACGCTGCTGGGCACGGCCGAGTCGATCGGCGCCACCGTCGACAGTGCGTCCCGCCTCGCCTACCTCTTCTTTGCCAACCCCATCGTCAAGGCACTGGCCTTCGGCGCCGGCAGCACCCGCGCCCTCCCCCGCCTCCGCCGACCGAAGGCGTAGCCGGTGTTCAAGCGCCTCTTCTGGCTGCTGATGGGCGTCGGTTTCGGCTTCGGCGTCTCGTTCTGGATCATGCGATTCGTCCGTTCGACGGTCGAGCGCTACACCCCGGAGCGGGTGTCGGGCGACCTCGCCAGCGCTCTTCGCGCCTTCGGCACCGACCTCCGGGAAGCGGCCAAGGAAGGACGCGAGGGCATGCGCGAACGCGAGGCCGAACTGCTGGCCGAACTCGATCGGAAGAATCAGACCCGCAGGTAGGCTCGGCGCCGTCATGCCCCTGGATGCCAACTCGCTGCGTCGCGCCTTCACCGGCTATTTCGTCGAGCGCGGCCACACCCTGGTTCCGTCGTCGCCGCTGATCCTCACCCACCCGACGGCCCCGCTGTTCGCCAACGCCGGCATGAACCAGTTCGTCGAGTACCTGGCGGGCGAGGTGCCTCCGCCGTATCCGAGCGCCACGACCGTGCAGAAGTGCGTGCGGCTTTCGGGGAAGCACAACGACATCGCCGAGTTGGGCAAGACCCGCCGCCACCTGTCGTTCTTCGAGATGCTGGGCAACTGGAGCTTCGGCGACTATTTCAAGGAAGAGGCCATCACCATGGCCTGGGATCTGTGCACCCGCGTCGCCGGCTTCGACGGTGACCGCCTCTGGATCACGGTGCACACGACCGACGACGTGGCCGAGCAGATCTGGATCGACAAGATCGGTCTGCCGCCCGAGCGCATCCAGCGGCTCGGCGACAAGGAGAACTTCTGGGAGATGGGCGAGGTCGGCCCGTGCGGCCCCTGCTCCGAGCTGCACTACGACTGCGGCCCCGAGTGGGGCGAC
>JBKJLU010000110.1:0-2906 GCA_046596815.1 Acidimicrobiales bacterium
GTCGTCGCCGCGGTCGAACCGGGTGAGCGCGCCGAGGTACGTGGTCGTGAAGACCAGCTGACTGGCGAAGCCGAGAAGGTCGAGCGCCTGGGGCCGATCGTCGTTGCGCATGGCTCCGAGGGCCACGTGGTTCTTGCGCAGCATGATCTCTTCGGCGTCCTTGGCCCGGAACTCGGGGTCGTCCTGCTTGGCCAGGACGGCGTCGAGGAACGAGGGACGCTCGTCGGAACGCAGCACCTCCCGCAGTCGATCGCGCAACGCCGGGTCGGCATGGTCCTCGGCGTAACCGGGCGGCTCGAAGATGTGCGAGTCGGCGTCGTGGACGATGCGACCTTCGACGTAGGGCATGAAAAAAACCTACGTGAAACCAGCACTCAGCGCGGCAGCAACATCGCGAGTTGGCGGAAGCGGGCGACGAGCCGGCCGGTGGCGTCCCAGAGTTCGCCGTCCTCGTCGAGAAGCCCACCGACGATGCTGCGGGTGCGCAGTTCGGCTCGCAACCAGGGCTCGTCGGGGGGCGGGGCTCCGAACACATGGACCGTGAGCTCGATCGTGGGCAGCCAACCGATGTCGATGCGTCCGAGCAACGAGGGCGGGAACCCGTCGGCGAGCGCCAGCAACATCGTCGGCGTCACCGTCTCTTCGTCGCGAAACCGAACCCATCCGCGCAGACTCGGTTCGTCGCCTGACGCTCCTCCCCATCCGCCTGAGGGGTCGACGCGGATCTCGAAGTTGCGCAGCGAGCGGGTCAGCGCCCGCTCGCCGACGGGTCCGCTGGTGAGGAGGTCGAAGAGGTCGTCGCACCGCGACGGCTCAGGGAGTTCGGGAGGCTCGGTGGGAAACGCCGATGCCCCGTCAGCCGCCCGCGTGGCCAGGCTCCCGAAGGCGCCGACGACCCGCATCCGCTCGCGGTCGTCCTGCCACAACTCGCCCGTCGCCGTCGCGTAGGTGCGACCCGGCTTGATGGCGGCAGCGGTGATCGTGGCCGGTCCGTCGGTCGCCGCGGCCAGGTAGTGCGCCGTCACCGCGAAGGGGTCGGGCTGCCCCACGGTTTCGGCCAGCGCTCGCGACGCCGTGGCCAACAGAACGCCACCGTTCTGGTTTCGGCCGACGTTCCAGCGTTCGGCCAACGTCGCGTCCCAGCGTCCCCCTTCGGTACTCGCACGCAGGGTCGTGTCGGCCTCGAAGCTGCTCTCGGTCATCGCCGTTGTCTATCCGACGTGTGAGTTTCGATCGACTTGGGGCAAGTCCGCAGGAACCGCTCGACCCGGCCGATAGATCCAAGCGTGCCCTTCGTCGCGATTTCCATCGGACCGGTTTCGGCGAAGTCGGCCCGTGTCTGGCTCGAAGGCGCGCGTCAGACGATGGCGATCGTCCGCTCGCGGGAGTTGCTCGGCGTGCCCGAGCCCGTCGTGGATGCCTTCGACCGCTACCTCGACGAGTGGTCGCTCGAGATGTCGGGCGACGAGTTCTTCTGGACGGATCGCGTCGACCAGGAGATGCTGCGTCACCTGGCCGCCCACTGGGCCAGATTGGTGAACATCGCTCGGGATCTGCCGGGGACGGGCATTGCGACGGCGGTCCCCGAGGGTGAGGCCTTCTTCTCCGCTCTGGCGACCGGCATGGCCGAAGCCCTGGCCATCGGCGACGACGGCGAACAATTCGCACCGAGGTTCGAGGAGGTGGTGCCCGAATTCCTGCCCACCGAACGTGACCGGATCATCGAGGGCAACAAGCGGGTGATGCTGGTCGACGACAACGCCGACATCCGCATGCTCCTGCGCATCGGTCTCGAGATGACCGGTGGGTTCTCGATCGTCGCCGAGGCGGGCAATGGGCGGGAGGCCCTCGATGCACTCACCGACGGGTGCCCGGACGTCGTCCTCCTCGACCTGTCGATGCCGGTGATGGACGGAATGACGGCACTGCCGTTGCTCGTCGAGCGCTGTGCTGAGGCGCGAGTCGTGGTCTTCTCCGCCCACGACACACCGGGGGTCCGCCATGAAGTCGCAGCCAATGGCGGATTCGCCTTCCTGCGCAAGGACACAGGGATCGCCGAGATCGCCGACGTCCTCCGAAGTCGGGACGCCGGCGTGTCGGCCTGAGGGCTCTGACGATCCCTGAGGCTCAGACCTGGCGCTGGTAGCGGGCGATCTCGGCTCGCCCCACGACCATGTGGTGCACCTCGTCCGGTCCGTCGGCCAGCCGCAGCGTGCGCTGCGACGTGTACATGTCGGCGAGCGGTGTCCACTGGGAGACGCCGGTGGCGCCGTGCATCTGGATGGCCTGGTCGATGATCTGACAGACCCGCTCGGGCACCATCGCCTTGACGGCGCTGACCCAGACCCGGGCCTCGGCGTTGCCCATGAGGTCCATGGCCTTTGCCGCCTTGAGCACCATCATCCGCATGGCCTCGATGTCGATGCGGGCTCGCGAGATGATCTCGGTGTTCCCGCCGAGCTGCACCAGCGGCTTGCCGAACGCCGTGCGGTTCAGGCCCCGCTCGACCATCAGCTGCAGCGCCCGCTCCGCCGCGCCGATCGAGCGCATGCAGTGGTGGATGCGACCGGGGCCGAGGCGCAGCTGGGAGATCTCGAAGCCGCGCCCCTCGCCGAGGAGGATGTTCTCCTTCGGGACCCGGACGTCGGTGAGGCGGATGTGCATGTGGCCGTGGGGCGCGTCGTCCTTGCCGAATACCCGCATCGGGCCGAGGATTTCCACGCCGGGGGTGTCGATGGGCACCAGGATCTGGGACTGCTGCAGATGAGAAGGCGCATTCGGTGACGTGCGCACCATCGTGATCATGATCTTGCAGCGGGGGTCACCGGCACCGGAGATGTAGTACTTCTCGCCGTTGATGATCCACTCGTCGCCGTCGAGCACCGCGGTGGTCGAGATGTTGCGGG
>JBKJLU010000179.1:0-8046 GCA_046596815.1 Acidimicrobiales bacterium
AGTTCGCCCACCTGCCGATGATCCTGAACGCCCAAGGGAAGAAGCTCTCGAAGCGCAAGGACAAGGTGGCCCTCGAGTCGTACCGCGACGAAGGCATCCTTCCCGAGGCCATGTTCAACTATCTGGGCACGCTCGGGTGGATGCCGCCGGGTGACGAAGAGATCGTGTCGCGCCAGACGATGCTCGACGGCTTTCGCCTGGAGGACGTCAACAGCTCGGGCGCCCAGTTCGACCCGAAGAAGCTGCGGTCGTTCAACGGCCACTACCTCCGAACGCTGCCCCGCGAGGAGTTCGTCGAGCGCGCCCTCGACTGGTATCGCACCACGATCGTGGAGCCCATGGCCGAGGTGATTCAGGAGCGGGGGTCGACGTTGGCCGAGACGCTGTCGATGACCGACTTCTTCCTCCACGACGCGCCGGCGATGGACGGCCCCTCGTGGGACAAGGCGATGGTCGCGCCGGGGCCCGCCCTCCTCGCTGCTGCCATTGCCGCCTTCGCCGATCCCGATCTCGAGTGGACGGTCGATGCACTCCACGCGGCGGTCGAGGCGGTCGGCCAGACGTTCGATCTCTCCCTCGGAAAGGCGCAGGCGCCCATCCGTGTCGCCGTCACCGGCCGGTCGGTCGGGCCCCCGCTGTTCGAATCGCTGGTCGTGCTCGGACGAGACCGGGTCACGGTTCGTCTACAGCGAGCCATCGATCGTCTCGCCAAGGCCTGATGTTCCGCCTGGCCCGCAAGCTGATCAAGTTCGGGCTGTTGCTCGTGATCGTCTACTTGGCGGTCACCTTCGCCCAGGTGTTCCAGGCATCGAGACGCGACGAGGCCGCCAAGGCCGACGCCATCGTCGTGTTCGGCGCCGCGCAATACAACGGCAAACCGTCGGCGGTCCTGCGGGCTCGCCTCGATCACGCCGCCGATCTCTATGACCGTGACTTGGCGCCGACGATCGTGGTGACGGGAGGGAGTCGGCCGGGCGACGAATTCACCGAGGCCAAGGCGTCGGCTGATTACCTTGCCAGGGAGCACGGCATCCCGCAGAAGGTCATCATCCGGGAGAACGACGGCACGAACTCGTGGCAGTCGATGGCCTCGGCCGCCAACGAACTGAAGAAGAAGGACAAGCTCGACGTCATCCTCGTCACCGACCCCTTCCATGCTGCTCGGGTCGATGCGATGGCCGAGGAACTCGGGCTCGAACCCCGGGTGTCGCCCACCCGCACGTCGCCGATTTCGGGCACGACCGAGCTGCGCCACTTCGGCCGCGAAACGGTGGCCGTGGCCGTCGGCCGGGTCGTCGGATTCCGTCGTCTCATGGGGATCGACCGAGCCGCTGCCAAGGTGCGGGACGGCGTCGAGAGCGGCTAATCTGCCGGGCGTCCGATCGGGGATGGTGTAATCGGCAACACAACTGGTTCTGGACCAGTTATTCGGGGTTCGAGTCCTCGTCCCCGAGCTCCGTCACCGCTGGGTGACGCTTCCGATCGTCAGTCCGGCCTCGCCGTACGCCGACCAGGGATCGGCCCGCACGGCCTCGTCGAGAGCGATGGCGTCTTGGCCGACGAGGATGCGCCACTCGCCGTTGCGCACGCCGTCGAGGATGACGGCTGCGGCTTCGCCAGCCGACATCGGCGCATTGTCGCGGAAGCCCTCGCCCATCATCTTCACCATCTCGCGGATCTGGTCATCGCTGAGCTGATCTCCGGACATACCGCGACGGGTGAAGTCGGCTCGGAGTTCATCGAGTTCGGCCGGCGTCATGGCCTCGGGTTCGGATCCGCCGTGGAACTTGCGGCTGTTGATGGCGATGTCGGTGCCGATGTGTCCCGGCATGACGACGGCCACCTTCACGTGGGGAGCGTGCACACGGAAGTCCTCGAGGAGCGCTTCGGAAAAGCCCTTTACGGCGAACTTCGCCGCGCTGTAGGCCGTGTGAGGGTTCCCCGGTCCGAGCGACGCCCAGAACCCGTTGACGCTGCTGGTGTTGACGAGGTAGCCCTCGTCGCTGGCCACGAGCAGGGGGACGAAGGCGCGGGCGCCGTTGTAGACCCCGCCCCAACAGACCCCGAAGGTCTTCTCCCACTGGGCCCGGTCGCCGGTGACGAAGCTTCCACCGCCGCCGATGCCGGCGTTGTTGATGACCAGGTTGACGTGTCGGGTCTCGTGCTGCGCCACCACTTCATCGCGGAAACGCTCGACCTGGGTGGCGTCGGAGACGTCGCAGACGTGGGCCGTGATCCGCACCGCCGACGGCGCGCCTTCCGTTGCTCGGCGAACCGTTTCCGCCATGGCGTCGGCGTTGACGTCGCACGTGGCCACCGCACAACCCTCGGCCGCCAGCTGGATCACCAACTCGCGCCCCATGCCGGTGCCGCCACCGGTGACGACGGCGATCTTGTCGTTGAAGTTCATGCGTTGACCTCCTGGATGGCCCGCCACACCCGCTCCGCGGTGCACGGCATGTCGATGTGCTTGACGCCGAGGTGGGCCAGGGCGTCGACGACGGCGTTCTGGACGGCGGGCGTGGCGCCAATCGTGCCGGACTCGCCGATGCCCTTGGCCCCGAGCTCGTTGAGTGGAGTCGGCGTCTCGAGGTGGACGATCTCGAAGGTCGGCAGCTCGCACGCCGAGATGAACCCGTAGTCGGCGAAGTTGCCGGTGATGGGGTTACCGTCGGCGTCGTAGACCATCTCCTCCAGCAGGGCTTGCGCCGCCCCCTGAGCGAGCCCGCCGTGCACCTGGCCCTCGGCGATGAGCGGGTTGAGGATGCGCCCGGCGTCGTCAACGGCGATGAGGCGGGTCAGTTCCACCTTGCCGGTCTCGACGTCGACTTCGACGACGGCGACGTGGGCCCCCGAGGGGAACGTCGCGCCGGTGGAGTTGAAGACGTGTTCGACCACGAAGCCGCCCTCGCCCGCAGCCGCTGCGACCTCGCCCCAGCCCTGAGAGATGGCCGGCGTGCCAGCGACGTGGAAACGGGCCGTGGCCGTGTCGAGCACGACGTCGTCGGGGTTGGCCTCGAGCAGTTCGGCCGCCACCTGGCGAGCCCGCTCAACCGCTTCACCGGCGGCCTGGTGCATGGCGACGCCGCCCACTTGGAGCGACCGCGATCCGCCGGTCATGCCGCCTTGAGGAACGACGTCGGTGTCGCCGTGGATGACATCGATCTTGTCGATGGGGATGCCGGTGCGGTCGCTGATGAGCATGGCCCACGACGTCACGTGTCCCTGACCGTGGGGTGATGTGCCCGTCTTGGCCAAGGCGCTGCCGTCGGGTCGGATCTCGATCGAGCCGTACTCCTCGCTCGGGCCGCCTCCGGTGATCTCGACGTAGACCGAGAGCCCGATGCCGAGGACCTTCCCGCCGTCTTTGGCGTCGCGGCGTCGCTTCTGCTCGGCCCGAAGGTCGTCGTAGCCGGCGGCCTCGAGGGCCATGTCGAGGGCGCCGAGGTAGTTGCCGCTGTCGTAGGTCGTGCCCATGCGGGTCTTGTAGGGGAAGGCGTCGGCGGCGATGAGATTGCGCCGCCGAACCTCGGCTGGGTCCATCCCGATCTCGGCCGCGAACATGTCGACGGCCCGCTCGATGGCAGCTGCCGCTTCCGGCCGGCCGGCGCCGCGGTAGGCGACGGTGGGCGTGGTGTTGGTGACCACCGAATCCGATCGGAATTCGGCCACCGGGATCGTGTAGACGCCGGTGAGCATGGTGCGGGTCATGAAGGGGAGGACGGCGCCCATACGGGGATAGGCGCCGCTGTCCTGCAGCACGTGCACGCGGTAGGCCTCGATGATGCCCTCGCGGCTGCCACCGATTTCGACGTCCTGGATCTGGCCACGGCCGTGTCCGAGGTTGAGCATGCTCTCGCTGCGAGCCTCGACCCACTTCACCGGTCGCTCCACCTTTCGGGCCAGCCATCCCATCAACAATTCCTCGGGATACGTGGCGCCCTTGGCCCCGAAGCCGCCGCCGACGTCGGGAGAGATGACCCGCACCTGGGGCTTCTCGAGGCCGTAGATCTTGGCCAGCGCGTCCCGCACGCTGTGCGGGCCCTGCGTGCTCGCCCAGTGGGTGAGGCGGCCTTCGTCCGTCCAGAGGGCGGCCGCGGCCCGACCCTCGAGCGGACATGGCGCCACCCGCTGGTTGATGATCTGTTGGCGCACCACGACCTCGCAGTCGGCGAAGTCGGCGGGCGCGCGCGGAGGGATGGCGAAGCTGAGGTTGGTCCCGGCGCCTGCGTGCAGGATGGTGTGGTCGCCAAGGGCCTCTTTCGGATCGACGACCGCCGCCAGCGGGTCGTAGTCGACGAACACCAACTCGGACGCATCGACGCCCTGCGCCCGCGTCTCGCTGACGATGACGACGACCGGCTCACCGACATAGCGGACGAAGTCGGTGGCCATCCAGGGGCGGACCATGTCCTGGTTCAGCACGCCCATGTCGCTGGGGAAAGGGCCGAGGTCGGCCTCGACGTCGGCCCCGGTGAACACGGCGAGGATGCCGGGCATCGCCTTTGCGTCGTCGATGTCGATGCTGAGGATGCGGGCCGAGGCCATCGTCGAACGCAGATAGGTGACGGCCGCGGCACCGACCAGGTCGACCCGGACGTCATCGACGTAGACGCCGCCCGTCGTGAGGAACTTCGGGTCCTCCTTGCGCACGACCCGGTTGCCCAGGATGCTGGTCGAACCCGTGGGGACGGTCGGTGCACTCATGTTGTCTCGTCTCGCTTGTAGTGAAGGACGCGTCCTGCGCCCACGCCGGTGTGGTTGCCGTGGTCGACGGTGATCTGGCCATTCACGATCACCCAGTCGATGCCGACAGGCTCTTGCTTGGGGTCGTCGTAGGTGGCCGTGTCGACGATGGTGTCGGGATCGAAGACGACGAGATCGGCGTGGGCGCCGACCTCGATCCGTCCGCGGTTGGTGAGGCCGAAGCGATCGCACGACAGGCTCGTCATGCGGCGAATGGCGTCTTCGAGCGTCAGCACATTGCGGCTGCGCACGTACTCGCCGAGCACGCGAGGGAAAGTGCCGAACAGGCGAGGGTGAGGCTTCCCCTTGAGGTCGGGGATGCCATCGGACCCGACCATCATCAACGGGTGACGGAGGTTGGTCTCGATGTCGGCCTCGTCGATGATGAAGTGGATGCAGAGGGTGCGCTCGCCCTTCTCCGCCGTAAGGATGCGGCGAACGAGGTCGTCGAGCGCCACCCCCTCCTCGACGGCGATGTCGACGAGCATCCGGCCCTCGTACTCGGGGAATGCCGGGCAGCTGGCCAAGCGGATGACCTCGGCCAGCGGAATGCTGATGTTCTCGAGATTGAAGTACTCGATCATGCGGCCGCTGCCGGCGGTGTAGGGGTAGACGTCGAGGGTCACGTCCGCGCCTTCGGCGTTCGACTTGTCGACGAGGGCGAGGGAGTCGACGACGAGGCCCCAGTTGGGCTGGCCGGCCGCTTTGTGGTGGGAGATGTGCACGGCGCAGCCCGACGAGCGGCCGATGGTGATGGCCTCTTCGACGGCTTGGAGGAGCTTGTCGCCCTCGTTGCGCATGTGGGTGGCGTAGAGGCCGCCAGCGGCGCCCGCAGGCTCGGCGAGGGCGATGACCTCGCCGGTCTTGGAGAAGCGGCCAGGCACGTAGATGAGGCCGGTCGAGAAGCCACACGCCCCTTCCTCCATGGCTTGTTCGACGAAGCCGCGCATCGTGGCCAACTCAGCGTCGGTCGGGGCCCGCTTCTCGTTGCCCATGACGGTCTGGCGCATGGTGTTGTGGCCGATCAGGGCGATGGCGTTGGCCGCCGGTTTCTTAGCCTGGACGGCCTGGCGATAGCCCTCGAGCCCTGACCAATCGCCGACCAGCTTGCCCAGCAGCCCGCCGATGGGGGCCTCGCCCGGCCGGTTGGGGATGGCGCTCGAACCGCAGTTGCCGACAACGAGGCTGGTGCAGCCCTGCGCGACCTTGAACTCGAGGCCGGGGTGCAAGAGCATCGCTCCGTCGTCATGGGTGTGGGTGTCGACGAAGCCAGGGCTGACGACCGCACCCCTGGCGTCGAGCTCGACCGTGGACGAGCCGACGTTCGGGGCCGATCCCACGCTCGTGATGCGGCCATCGGTGACCTCGACGTCGCCGTCGGTCGCCGGCGCTCCCGTCCCGTCGATGATGCGGGCGTTGCGGATGACGAGATCGGCGGGCACCGCCGGACAATAACGTTGCTGCCATGCCGAACGCGCCTACCTATGACGTCATCGTGATCGGAGCGGGCTCGGCTGGTGCGGTCATCGCCGCCAGGGCCAGCGAGCACCCGAACCTGAACGTGCTGCTGCTCGAAGCCGGACCCGACTACCCCTCGGTGGCCGACACGCCGTTCGACCTCGTCAACGGGAACGACAACTCCTACGTCGATCACGACTGGGGGCTCTCGTACCGACCGGTCGCCAGTGGACGCCCCACGGCCTTCCCGCGCGGTCGGGTCACCGGCGGCTCGTCGGCCGTCAACACGGCCATCGCCCTGCGGGGCGTCCCGGAGGACTACGACCACTGGGCCGATCTCGGCAACCCCGAGTGGTCGTGGGACAAGGTGCTGCCGGCGTTCTGCCGCCTCGAGCGCGATCTCGATTACGGCAACCAGGCCTTTCACGGCGATGCCGGTCCGATCACCATCCGCCGCTATCGCGACGACGAGATGACCGTGCCCCAGATGGCGTTCCTCGAGGCCGCGGAAGCGCTGGGCTACCCGGCCTGTGCCGATGCCAACGCGCCTGATTCGACCGGGGCCGGACCCCATCCGATGAACAAGGCCGGGCGGGTGCGGGTGTCGACGGCCATCGGTTATCTGGCATCGGCGAGGGTGCGGCCCAACCTGACGCTGCGACCGAATACCTCGGTCGCCCGGCTCGTCGTCGAAGCCGGGCGCGTCGTCGCCGTGGAACTGGAATCGGGCGAGCGGATCGAAGGCGGGCTGTTCGTTCTCTCGGCCGGCGCCATCGCCTCGCCGGCGCTACTCCTCCGATCTGGGATCGGCCCCGGGCTCGAGGTCGCCGATGTTCCCGGCGTCGGTCAGAACCTGAGCGATCACCCGGCGTCGATGGTGGTGTGCGAGGTGCGCGATGGCGTCGAGATCGACACCGATGCGCCCCTGATGCAGACGATCCTGCGTTACACGTCGGAAGGGAGTTCGTTGCGCAATGACCTGCAGATCGAGCAAATGTCGTTTCTCGGCCGGCGTTCGGGGCCGCCGGCGTTCGGCATCGCCGCAGTGGTCGAGGCGACGTTCTCCCGGGGGTCGGTCCGCCTGGCCGCCGACGGGGTCGGGGTCGAGATCGATGCCAACTTCGGGTCGGACGAACGGGACGTCGAACGCCTCGCTCGCTGCATGCTCGACACCCTTCGTTTTACGGAGACGAAGCCCTTGTCCGATCTGATCTCGGCTGTCACCTTCCCCCGGCAGCCGATAGACCTCGACGCCATGAAGGATCTCGTTCGTACTCGCTGTGGCAGCGGCTATCACCCGTCCGGGACCGTGCGGATGGGCCCGGACAGCGACCCCATGGCCGTCGTCGATCAGTTCGGTCGGGCCCGATGCGTCGACGGCCTGGTCGTCGCTGACGCTTCGATCATGCCGACCGTGCCGAGAGCCAACACCAACCTGACCTGCATCATGATCGGGGAGATGGTGGGGGAGTGGCTGCGCACCTCGCCCGCCCAGTACGGCCTGTAAGGGAGCCAACCGACCGGGATTGCTACGATGTCCTCGCTACTTCACGGTCCCATCGTCTAGTGGCCTAGGACACCACCCTCTCAAGGTGGCGGCACGGGTTCGAATCCCGTTGGGACTGCCACAAAAGTCCTGTTCAGAGGCCCTCTTCGGAGGGCCTCTCGCATTTCCAGGGATCGTCTGCCACTCTTTTGCCACTCCATTGTGTGGGCGACTGGGGAGGTTGGCCGATGCGGGGATCGATGCGGCAGCGGGGCGATGCGTGGGAGGTGCGGGTGTACGTCGGGCTCGACCCGGTGACCAACCGCAAGCGCTATGCGACCAAGACGGTGCGGAGT
>JBKJLU010000357.1:0-9363 GCA_046596815.1 Acidimicrobiales bacterium
GTGTCCCATGGTGTCGGCAACCTCGACGCCGCCAGCGCGCTGGCCGAGGAGGGCCTCCGCTTCGAGGTCGGCGCAGCGCAGCCTCCGACCGAGTTCGACGCCCTCCTCGGCCAGCGCGCTGGCGGCGTCGAGGTTGCCGACACCATGGGACACCTCGGCCTCCCGCAGGACGAGTGCGCCGTACTCCTGACATTCGCGGTCGGCGTCGAGCGCCCGGCGGCCGCGCCGTAGCCAGCCGCCGGCGATCGACCGGCTGGCTCGGAAGTTGTGATGTTCGTAGAGCCACACGGCGCATTGCCCGGCCAGGCGGGTCTCGCCCGCGTCGTCGTAGAGGAGGTACGCCCGTTCGCGCGCCTCGATGCAGCCGTCGAGATCACCCAGCCACCACGCCGCATCGGCGCGGAGGTCGAGTCGTTCGGCCTCGACCTCAGGCCCGATCCCGCCATCGGGAGCATCGTCGAGGGCGTCGAGGGCGTCGAGGGCATCGAGGCACGCTCGCCAGTCGTGCCGCAACCACGCCTCGCGAGCCTCGCCGAGTAGATCCACGTCCGTCAGGTTCGCATCGATCGGTGCCGGCGCGCTCAGCCGACGTCCGCCATCTGCTTGGCGAGGTGGGCGAGGACGGGCTCGATGTCCTTGGTGGGGCTGAACTCGAGGAAGGTCACGCCCTCGTCCGTCCAGCCGGTATGGCCGCCCCGCCAGTAGTACACGTCGCCGGCGGAGCTCACTTCCTCGGTGCCGTCGGCGTAGCGCACCCGGATCGACCCGGCCAGCACCTGGCCCCAGTGCGGGCTCTGGCACAGGTCACCGGGAAGCCCCTTGAACAGCGGGGTGAAATCGGTTCCCTTGGGCAGCTGGATGTGGCGGGCCAGCACTCCGTCGCATTCGGACGACCGGGTCTCGATCTCTCCGACCTGCATCTCGATGGGCATGTCCTCGATGGAGATGTGCATGGCGTGATCCTTTCGTCGTGATCACCGGGGAACCCGGCCCAGCCATCGTCTCCGAGAACGAATGCGCCCGGCATCGGGCGAGCGCACCAATCGTCCGGAATCGGAATGGGTCAAATGGACCATTGGTGGGTGGGCCGATGATCAGGGTGGCCGATGCGGGCCCGTCGTGGTGCGGTCACGATGGACCCATGCCGAGCCGTCCCCGACCGCAACCCGAGTCTGACGACGAACTCACCCGTTTGATCCGGCACGGTCGCGATCGCGAGGCTGCCGAATTGGCTGTCTCTTCGACCACCGGCCCCGCTCTATCCCGCCAATTCGCCCCTTCCACCCAAGGAGACCCCATGGACCCCTGCACCCAACTCGATCAGATCCTTCCGATGCTCGACGAGCTGGTGTCATCCCTCGACGACGACCAGCTCGACGGGCCGACGGCGTGCGCCAACTTCGACGTCCGCAACATCCTCGAGCACATGATCGGTGGGGCCACCACCTTCGCCAGTGCGTTCCGGGGCCAAGAGCCCCCCACCGCTCTGGCACCGCCGGCGGATGTGGTTGCGATGTTCCCCTTGGCGATGGCCGAGCTCCGCTCGGCGGTGCACTCGCCCGGCGCCCTCGAGCGCACCATCGCGGCACCGTTCGGTGAGGTACCCGGCGAGACCTTCGCCCGGTTCGTGGCCATGGACGGCCTCGTCCACGGCTGGGACATCGCCACCGCCACTGGGCGCGCCTACGACCCACCGGCCGACGTCGTCGCCGCGGTCACGGCCTTCACCCAGCAGGCCATTTCCGACGACATGCGAGACGGCGACACCTTTGCCGCCGCCGTCGATGCGCCGGCTGGGGCCTCGCCGATCGCGCAGCTCGCCGCACTCACCGGGCGCAGGGTGTAGGGCTCGGGGTGGAGCAGCACGCCGGCTCGGGGGTCCCAGAGGGTCCCCCCTAGTATGGCGTCGTGGTCGTCTCCTTCCCGTCCCTCGTCGATGGCCCTTGTAGTGGGCCCGGGCATCCGGTCGCGGTCTGATGGCCCCGCCCCGCGTCGGCGTCGGCGCCCTCGCCCCGGACTTCACCCTCGATGGCACCGGCGACCGCGACTACACGCTGTCGGAGTTCAAGGGTCAACCCGTCGTGCTGGTGTTCTATCCGGGCGACAACACGCCGGTGTGCACGATGCAGCTCAACACCTACTCCTCCGACATCGCTCAGTTCGAGGAACTCAACGCTCAGGTGCTCGGCATCAGCCCTCAGGGCGTCGAGAGTCACGAGCAGTTCGCCAACGTGCACGACTTCAGCTTCCCGCTGCTCGCCGACACCGAAAAGTCGGTGGGCCGGGCCTACGGGGTGTTGGGACCGGTCGGGTTCTACAAGCGCTCGGTGTTCGTCATCGATCGGGGTGGCGTGATCCGCTACGCCCACCGCGCCACCGCAGGGTTGACGTTCCGCAAGACGAACGAATTGGTCGAGGCCGTGCGCGCCGCCCAGGAGGACGCGCCCGTCTGAGGTGAATCCGCCTCCTGCCGGATTTCGTTCGCTAGTCTCGAACGAGTGTTCGTGCTCGGCATCGACCCGGGGTTGTCCCGATGCGGCTACGGCGTGGTCGCCCGCGCAGCCGACGGGTCGCTGAGCGCCGTTGCCTGTGGGGTGATCCGGACGCCTCCGACCGATCCGCTCCCTGATCGGTTGTGCGAACTGAACCGGGAATTGCGGGCCCTGCTCGTGGAGTTCACGCCCGATGCCGTCGTGGTCGAGCGGGTCTTCTTCCAGACCAACGTGCGCACGGCCATGTCGGTCGGCCAGGCCAGCGGCCTGGCCCTGGCGGCGGCATCCGAGGCCGGCTGCGAGGTCGTGCAGTACACCGCAAACGAGGTGAAGCAGGCCGTAACGGGCTACGGCGCAGCTTCCAAAGACCAGGTGGGGCGCATGGTGCAGTCTCTGCTGCGGCTGGCCGAAGTACCAAAGCCGGCAGACGCCGCTGATGCGCTGGCGCTGGCCCTCACCCACCACGCCGTGCACCGGGTCTTGCGGGCCGCCGCCTCGGTGACGCCGTGATCGGCTCCCTCCGAGGCACCCTGCTCGACCGTTCGCCGAAGGGCGACGTGCTCGTCGAGGTCGGCGGCGTGGGCTACCGGGTGCAGGTGCCGACGTCGGCCCACGGGGTGCTCGGCGAGCTCGGATCGCCCGTCTTCCTCCACATCCACACTCACGTTCGGGAGGACGCGCTGGTGCTCTACGGCTTTCCTTCGGCCGATGAGCGGGTCGCCTTCGAAGCCCTGATCTCCACCCACGGCATCGGACCGTCCGTGGCCCTGAACATCCTTTCGGTGCACTCGCCCTCGGCCCTACGGCGAGCGGTGGCCAGCGACGACGTCGCCGCCCTCACCCTCGTGCCTGGCATCGGCAACAAGACGGCGGCGCGCCTGCTGCTCGAGCTCAAGAGCCGCCTCGACCTGCCCTCGGAGACCGACTTCGTGGTGGTCGGTGCGTTCGGCGACACCCCGTCGCCTCGCAACGAGGTCCGGAACGCCCTCGCCGCCCTTGGCTACGGCGTCGAGGAGGTCCGCGAGGCCGTCCGCACCCTTCCCGACGACGGAACCGTCGAAGACCTCCTGCGCACGGCGTTGCGCCAACTGGCGGTCGCCCGATGAGTCGGGAGGAGTTGTTGACGCCCGAGCCCGATCCGATCGAAGCGGCGGAGGAGATCTCGCTGCGGCCGCGTCGGCTCGACGAGTTCGTCGGTCAGCCCCAGCTGAAGGAGCACCTCGGGATCATGCTCGAGGCGGCGCGACGACGGGGCCAGGCCACCGACCACCTGCTCTTCGCCGGCCCACCCGGTCTCGGAAAGACCTCGCTGTCGGGGATCGTGGCGGCCGAGATGGGCGTGGGCCTCCGGGTCACCTCGGGGCCGGCGCTCGTCCGGGCCGGCGACTTGGCAGCGATCCTTTCCGACCTGCAAGAGGGTGACGTCCTCTTCATCGACGAGATCCATCGCCTCGGCCGAGCCGTGGAGGAGATCCTCTATCCGGCGATGGAGGACTTCGTCCTCGACATCGTGCTCGGCAAAGGCCCGGCGGCCCGCTCCGTCCGCCTGCCGCTGCCCCACTTCACCCTCGTCGGCGCCACCACCCGCACCGGGCTGATCACCGGACCCCTGCGCGATCGCTTCGGATTCGTCGCCCGCCTCGACTACTACGACCCCGCCGACCTCGAGGAGATCATCCTGCGTTCGGCCCGGATCCTCGGCGTGTCCCTCGACCCGGCGGGGGCCAAGGAGATCGCCGGCCGGTCCCGGGGGACGCCCCGCATCGCCAACCGGCTTTTGAAGCGGGTACGAGACTTCGCCGAGGTGCGCGGTGATGGAACGGTTTCTCACGAGGTGGCGCGACAGGGTCTGACCCTCTTCGGCGTCGACGAACTCGGACTCGACAAGGTCGACCGGGCCATCCTCGACGCTGTCTGTCGGCGCTTCGGAGGAGGCCCGGTGGGGCTCTCGACCCTGGCCGTCAGTGTCGGCGAAGAGACCGAGACGGTCGAGGACGTCTACGAGCCGTTCCTCCTACAACTGGGACTCTTGATGCGCACGCCGCGAGGTCGGGTGGCGACGGCCGCTGCATGGCAACACCTCGGGCTCGACGCTCCGGCGACGCCGGTCGCCGCTCCCGGGCTGTTCGAGGGCGACTGACGAACGGGATTTGCCGCGCCACGGTGGATCCCTGCTAGCCACACGACCGATGCGTGCCGACGACTTCGATTACCTCCTCCCCGAGTCGGCCATCGCTCAGCGCCCGGTCGAGCCTCGGTCATCGGCGCGCATGCTCGTCGACCTCCACCTGGCCGGCCGTCCGGAACACGAGACCGTTGCCGCACTCCCTGACCTCGTACGCGAAGGCGACGTCGTCGTCGTCAACGAGACCAGGGTGCTGCCGGCCCGGCTCTCGCTGTTCAAGACCAGCGGGGGCGCGGCCGAGGTCTTCCTGCTCGAGGCCGATGGTGCACGGCCGGACGGGCGCCATTGGACGGCGCTGGTCCGCCCCGGTCGCCGGCTGCCCGTCGGTACCGTGCTCGTCGGCCGGGATGGAACCCCGGTGGTCGAGGTCGGCGCAGCCATCGATGACGAGGGTCGGCGCCGGGTGATCCTGCTCGCCGACCCGGCCGACCACGGCACGGTTCCGCTGCCGCCCTACATCCACGAGGCGTTGGCCGACCCCGAGCGCTATCAGACCGTCTATGCCCGGACGACCGGGTCGGTGGCCGCTCCGACGGCCGGCCTGCACCTGACCGACGAAGTCCTCGAGGCGATCAGGATGCGAGGCGTCCCGGTGCACACCGTTGACCTGGCCGTCGGCCTCGGCACGTTTCGTCCCATCACCGTCGACGATCTCGGCGACCACACCATGCACGAAGAGCGCTACGCCATCCCCGAAGCGACGCTGGAGGCCTGTCGCACCGCTCGGGCCGGCGGCGGACGGGTGATCGCCGTCGGCACGACCACGGTGCGGGCCCTCGAGTCGGCGGTGGCGCGCCAGGCGCTCGAGGGCCGCACCGACCTGTTCATCCAGCCCGGCTTCTCGTTCCAGGTCGTCGACGTCCTGCTCACCAACTTCCATCTTCCGAAATCGTCGCTGCTGGTGATGCTCAGCGCCTTCGTCGGTCACGACCGGTGGCGCCGCCTCTACGACGTGGCCCTGGCCGAGGGCTACCGCTTTCTCTCCTTCGGCGACTGCATGCTGGTCAGCCGCGATCCGGACGTCGGGACATGACGTTGCGCATCGAGATCGAGGCGACCGACGGTTTGGCCCGCGCCGGCGCCATTACCACAGCGAGGGGAACCTTTCGCACGCCCTGTTTCATGCCCGTCGGCACCCGCGCCTCGGTGAAGGCCCTCTCGACCGAGGATCTCGAGATGCTCGGGTTCGAGGTCATGCTCTCGAACACCTACCACCTCATGTTGCGGCCAGGAGCCGAGCGGATCGATCGGCTGGGCGGCATCCATGGCTTCGCCGCCTGGCCTGGCCACGTGCTCACCGACTCGGGTGGCTTCCAGGTGTTCAGCCTCGAGCCCAAGGTCGACGACGACGGGGTCACCTTCCGAAGCACCTACGACGGCAGCTTGCACCGTCTCACCCCGGAGTCGGCGGTGCAGGTGCAACAGCTTCTCGGCGCCGACATCCAGATGGTGCTCGACGTCTGCCCGCCCCTGCCGTCGGCCCCCGGGGTCGTTCGTCTGGCCGTCGAGCGGACGGCCGCTTGGGCCGCTAGGGCCAAGGCGACCCACACCCGGACGAGTGATCAGTCGTTGTTCGGCATCGTGCAGGGCGGCGTCGACCCGGAACTGCGGCGGGAGAGCGCCCAGCGCACGGTGGCCCTCGACTTCGACGGCTATGGGATAGGGGGCCTGAGCGTTGGCGAGTCGCGCCACGAGATGCTCCCGGCCCTGGCTGCGGCCCTCGACGAGCTCCCCGGTGATCGGCCGCGCTACCTCATGGGCGTCGGCGATCCCCTCGGACTGGTCGAAGCCATCGCCCTCGGAGTCGACATGTTCGACTGCGTGCTTCCGACCCGCATCGCCCGCCACGGATCGGTGCTGACGTCCCAGGGTCGCCTCCAGATCCGCAACGCCGCGTTCGCCGACGACCCCGGACCGCTCGATTCCCAGTGTTCATGTTTCGTGTGTGGCCGCTATTCGAGGGCCTATCTCCGGCACCTCCTGGCGGTGGGGGAGCCGACGGCCCTTCGCCTTCTCACCTGGCACAACCTGGCCTGGACGATCGCCCTCATCCACCGGACGAGGGCCGCCATCGAGGCCGGAACCTTGGCTTCCGTGCGACGCGAGACCGCCGAGGTGTGGGGCTAGGGTCTCTGCGCTCATGGAATCGCTGATCCCGCTCGCGCTCCTGTTCGGAGTCATGTACTTCGTGTTGATCCGCCCGCAGAAGCAGCGGGTGAAGGCGCAACAGGCCCTCGTCCGATCCCTCGCGGTCGGCGACCAGGTCCTGACCATCGCCGGGATCTTCGGTGAGATCGTCGCCCTCGACGACGAAACGGCCCAGATCGAGACGACGCCAGGCACGATCCTGCGCTGTCGCCGCAACGCCATCGCCGGCGTGGTCGACGCACCCCTCGGGGCGCCGCCGGCCGAGACCGACGTCGAGGAAGGTTCGTAGTGCTGCGCCGTTTCACCCTGCCGTTCATCCTTCTCCTGGCCGTCGGCGGCCTGGCGGCCACGTTCGTCGCCGGAAACGAGCCGCAACTGGGCCTCGACCTCCAGGGCGGGGCTTACGTCGTGCTCCAGCCCGACCGGAAGGTCGACGAGGGCGTGCTCAAGCAGTCGGTCGAGATCATCCGCAACCGCGTCGACGCCCTCGGCGTCGCGGAACCCGACATCAGCACCCAGGGCGATTCGATCATCGTGCAGCTCCCCGGGGTGAAGGATCAGGCCCGCGCCCTCGAGATCGTCGGGCAGACCGCCGAGCTGCGCTTTCGTCCTGTCCTCCAAGGTCTGCCTCCGGACACCGCCGTTCCGACGACGACCACCTCCACGACCGCCGCTCCCGACGCCACGACGACGACGGTCGATCCGGCCGTGCCCCCCACCACCACGACCACCATCGCCGCCGGCACCACGCCACGAGACGCCGACACGCCCGAGGCTGAGGTCGTCTTGCCGCTGCTCGGTGACGACAAGAAGGTGCAGAGCCGCCTTCGCCTCGGCCCGAGCAAGGCCACGGGCACCATCGTCCGCACGGCCAGGGCCGAGCCGCCCACCGGTCTGACCGGCGACTGGTCGGTGAGCGTCGACCTCACCCGCGCCGGCAACGACCTGTTCAACCAGATCGCCTCGGTGTGCTTCAACGGCACCGCCGAGTGCCCGACCAAGCAGATCGCCATCGTGCTCGACGGCGTCGTCCGCTCGGCCCCGACGGTGCAGGCGCCGACGTTCGACGGCAGCGTCAACATCAGCGGCACCTTCGCTGAGAAGGAAGCTCGCGACCTCGCCCTCGTGCTGAAGTTCGGCGCGCTGCCGGTGGAGCTCACCCCGCAGAGCACCCAGACCGTTTCGGCCACGCTCGGCAAGGACTCGCTGCGCGCGGGCATCGTGGCCGGGCTCCTCGGCCTCGGCCTCGTGATGATCTACATGATCCTGTACTACCGGGCCCTGGGCATCGTCGTGGTGCTCGGGCTGTCAGTGACCGGCGCCCTTCTGTGGTCGCTCGTTTCCTACCTCGGCGCCAAGACCGGCCTGGCCCTCACCCTGGCGGGAGCCGTGGGCATCATCGTGTCGGTCGGCATCACGGTTGACTCCTACATCGTCTACTTCGAGCGCTTGAAGGACGAGATCCGGTCCGGCAAGTCGATCCGGTCGTCGGTCGATCGCGGGTTCACTCGGGCCTACCGGACCATCCTTGCTGCCGACATCTCGTCGCTGATCGGCGCCGGTCTTCTCTACGTGCTGACCGTCGGCTCGGTGCGTGGATTCGCCTTCTTCCTCGGCATCTCGGCCCTGCTCGACTTGTTGGTGGCCTACTTCTTCACTCGGCCCATGGTGAGCTTCCTCGGTCGAAGTCGCCTGTTCACCGAGGCCAGGTTCTTCGGCGTGGCCCGTGGCCTGGCGGCGGAGGCAACGACATGAGCACTCGACCGGCCGGCCAGGCCAACATCTTCCACCGCCTCTATCACGGCGAGACGAGCTTCAACTTCGTCGGCCGTATCCGACAGTGGCTGATCCTCTCCGGGATCGTCCTGTTCGTGGGTCTGATCTCGCTGGTCGCGCTCCGCGGTCTGAACTTCGGCATCGACTTCCGTGGAGGAACGGCTTGGGAGGTACCGACCAAGTCACCGTCGGTCAGCGATGCACGCGCCGCCCTCGATCCGCTCGGCCTGTCCGAGGCCAAGGTGCAGGTGCTCGGCACCAACATCCTGCGGGTCCAGGCCGACGCCGAGGGTGGCACCGTGGCCGAACGCAAGGCTCGTCAGAGCGAGGTGAGCACGGCGTTGGCCAAAGCCGAGGGCGTCGACCCCTCACTGGTGAGCGTCAGCGAGGTCGGACCTTCGTGGGGCGGTGAGATCACCAACAAGGCGGTGCGAGCCCTCATCGCCTTCCTGGTCGTGATCACGCTGTACATCTCGTTGCGTTTCGAACCCAAGATGGCGCTGGCCGCGCTGGCCGCGCTGTTCCACGACATCCTCATCACGGTCGGCATCTACTCGTTGTCGGGGTTCGAGGTCACCCCCGCCACCGTGGTGGCGTTCCTCACCATTCTCGGCTACTCGCTCTACGACACGATCGTGGTGTTCGACAAGGTCGAGGAGAACACTCGGGGGCTGGCCGCTTCCGGGCGGATGACCTACGGCGACATGGTGAACCTGTCCATGAACCAGGTGCTGATGCGGTCGATCAACACCTCGCTCGTGG
>JBKJLU010000360.1:0-7557 GCA_046596815.1 Acidimicrobiales bacterium
GTGCCCATCGGGGTCTCCTGCATCGTCCACGTTTCGCGCTTTGTGCCGCTACCGGCCTGGCTCTCCTCGAAGTCGACCTTGCGCGCCCCCAAACATCTCGGCGGCGAACGCCCGAGCGGCGGCCTCCTTACCGGCAGCTATCGGAAACGCTCCGTTGAAGACACCCATGGCTGTTACCTCCCGTGCCCGGCCAGTGATCGGCCGTGCGTCACGGCACGCTACGCCGCAGAGCAAGGCCGCACTCGTTTGTTCGTCGCTCGGGCCCAACTTTGAGTCGTGGTCGATCTCGTCGATACGCCACCCACAATCCCGGCGACAGCGCGGACTACCGCATATCCCATATCGCTCGGCGTGGATCCGATGCCGAGATGCGAAAGCACCGATGCGGGCAGGTGATACATCAAAGAATCCGGTTACGTGACGGTCGTCGGCGGGACCGACGCCGCTCGCCGCGCAGCTGTACCGGAGGGCTGTCCGCCTGCTCCTCGTCGGTAGGTAGCGGCGCAGCGGCAGACGTTGACCGGCGGGGATCGCTCAGCCGAGGGCCACAGCGTCGCCTCGCTGAACTCTTCCCGCCTGGCGCACCTCCGCGTACACCCCGACATGGACGTCATTGTGGCGAGCCGCGGTACGTAGGATCCGCTGTCCTTCGGGAGATCTCCCTGTGCCAGTGTCGTCATGACGCAGCGGGGGCAGTGATTCGTGATCTCGAGTACGACATCGTCGCCGACCCGAAGCTGTTGCCCCACCCAGCTGCTCTCCACAAACCCGACGTCATCGCCGTCCGGACGCACGACAATGTTGGGCCGGAAGCGCCTGACCTCGAAACGGCCGTCCGGATACAGCTCACGGAGTCGATTGATCGTGGCCGTCGTGAGCAGATGGACGGTGGCCAGATCGAAGAACGTCCCTGCGGGCATCGTCTCGTCCGTCACCGTCTCCTGATGGTCCAACTCCGAAATGTCCGGCCAGTACTCCTCGAGGCTCGGTTGGGATGGCGCGGCAGTCGCCAAGGTCACCGGTCGGCCGAGGGCGGTGGACATCAGATCGCCGAAGCGCCTGTCATCGGAGGTGACCGTTCCGCCGTCAGGGAGTGTCACCCGCACCGGCGGGAGAGGGTTTCCCAGCACCGGCGGCGTGACGAAGACCGCCCGGAAGTCGAACATCGTGGACCACTTCTTCGGATTCTTGGCGCTCACCACTTTCCCGGTCTCGGCGTCGACCAAGGCCATCGAACGGTCACCGAGAAGCCCTCGATCATTGAGCTCGGACGCGTTGAGCTCCTCGCCCATCATCGACTTGACGGGGTACCGCCACAGCGAAACGATCGTTCCGTCTGGCATCTCTGCTCCTTCGGGTGCGGTTCAGGGCCGCGGCCCTTATCGTGAACCCTCCGACCGTCGGGGGCAAGCCTTCTTCCAGGCCAGGCCGGGGTTCCGAGTCTCCGCCAGCGACCGTCTCTACCGCCGGAGCCGCCTCGGTCACCCGAGGATCGTGACCTCGCCCGTCGTGCCGTCGATGCGAATGCGCGCGCCGTCCGGGATCCGACGTGTCGCGTCGACGGTGCCGACGACAGCAGGAATACCCATCTCACGCGACACGATTGCCGCGTGGCAGATGAAGCTCCCGTGATCGGTGACGATGCCCTCGACCAGATGGAGCAAGGCCGTGAACGCTTCGCTGGTGGCGGGAGCGACGAGAACATCGCCGAGCTGGATTCGATCGAACTCGTCGAAGCTTCGAATCACGCGGGCTGTTCCCTCGAACGTTCCTGCGCTCGCGCCGATTCCCACGATGGTCGTTTCATCACCGCCTGCGTCTTCGAGCTGACCAAGAATTCCCTCGATGGAAAATCCGACCGCTGACATGAGGCGACCGAGTGGAGGCGGGAGCTGATCGACCGGGGGCGGTGCCGGCGGCGGCGGCCCGAGGAAGCGGGGTGGACCCGCAGCGGTGAGAGCGAGCCGCCGCTGCCGACGCTCGTGGAGGGTCGCCTCATCGACGGCCACCGAGCCCGAAACGAATTCCATGAGTTCGTCGAGCGTGGATTCCAAGACGAGCTCCGCATCGATGATCGCGCCCGTTGCTACGAGGCGACGGCCGGCCTCGAGCATGGCAAGCCGCAACAGCCCAATCGCGGTCACATCGCTGTAGAGGCCGCGCTCGTCACGCAGCCGGTACACCGCGCGCGCATCTGCAAGCAGGTCGTCGAAAATCACCGCCTGTTCGTCGGTGACTTTGCTGCGGAGCTCGGCCGCAAACGCATCAGAGCGCGTGCGAGCGTCGTCGGGACCGGCGTTGAGCGCGGCGGCGATGCGGCCGAGGAGCAACTCGGGTCGTTCGAGCTGCGTGGGTAACACCACGTCGAATCCGTCGAGCAGGCGCGGTCCGGCGGTGTGCACGTAGGTGTCGACCGCAGCGCAGCGCTGGCGTAGCGATTCCAACCGCTTCCCGGGTTCGCCGGCGGAGGTGACGAGAGCCTCCAGATCCGGATCCTGGCGGATCGCGTCGATCACCGGGGCGAGTTCGTCGGATACGACGGCGGAAATCGGCGAATACCCGTCGAGCGCCGCGAACAGCGACCTCGGATCCAGATGGAGCATGCCCGCGACCTGGAGCGCGAAGTCGCCGACCGGGAAGATCGCGGCAACATTGAAGCGATGGTGTTGGTAGACCATCGCACTGGTGTGCGCGGCAACGTCGCGTAGGTGGGCGATGAGGCCGTCGACGTCGAGTGCCGACAGATCGACACGGGAGAACTCCTGGTGGCGGGCAACGGCCGCGGGCTTCCACGTCGTGTCCCAGTCGTCGAGGTCGGACAACCATCTCTTGGTTTCGAGCGCCTCGATCGCGACACCGAGACGCCTCCCGAATTCAGCTCCGATCTCGTCCTCGGTCATGGGGCCGTCGGGACCGGGCATGTCGAACGGCTGGGGCTGGTGATACGAGAAGCCGTTGACGACTCCGATCGCCACCCGGTCGAGCAACATGCCGTAACGCGCGAACGTTTCGGTGAACCCGCGGTTGAAAGATGGTGTGAAGATTTGTTGCATCACCACGGTCTGCGAGACGGGAGTATGGGCCGAGTCCTGCTGCCAGGGTCCGGGCCCGGGAGGCTCCCATTCGATCGTTGCGAGGTCAAAGGTTGAAGTCAAGGTCCCGCCTCCGATGCCTGGTTGGCAACCCGACGCCAGCCGCCGCCAGATGGTACTCCTGCCCCCGGATCGTGAGGTGGTGTCGTCTCCACCGTGAAAGCCGATCTCCGGTCACGGCAATGGGAAGTACACCATCAACCTTCAATCAATTCCGGTGTGAGCTCGACCTCATCAATCTCCAGAGAGAAAGTTCTCTTCTCATAACAGACAAAGATGATCCCGGTTGTGTCGGCTCCGTCCACGCCCAACTCGTCGAACGTGAATCCATGGGGGCGACCTCGGCGATCCGTGTGCATGGGCGGCGTAGGCATCAAACAGTTCAGCTTGCTTGGGGTCCCTCACCCGCGTCGTTGACGAGGCCGGCGGCGCCGTTCCTTGTTCCAATTGGTGGGGCGACCGCCGAGGAGCCGGACGTCGTTCTCGAGACCGCCGGCCCGGTCGATGGAGCTTCCGACCTTCGCCCACGGGTCGGAAGCTGAAGACGCCGGTGTCAACGAGGATCCTCACGACTCGAGCGCTGCTGCGAACGAGTCGTCTTCGTCCTCGGAGAGCTCCTCGATCAACAGGGCATCGATCGAGGCCAGCACCGGGCCGGCGTGGAGCTGACCGTTGGGCAGATCGGCGGGCAGCAACGAGGTTCCATGCGGGACCACGCCCGAGGGCTCGACGGCGTCACCCACGCGACCACTGGTACGCGCCCAGTAGCGAACCGCGAACGGCTTCGGCCAGCTGTCACGCCCGACTACGTCACTTGCCTGCGAGACTTTGCCGTGATCGAACTGGCACCGGTGTCAGCATCGACGACGAGGTTCTTCAGGAGTTCTGCAGTGCGCGCGGCGTCCGGCGGCTCAGGCTTTTCGGCTCTGCCCTGCACGGTCAGCTGCGGCCAGACAGCGACATCGACCTCCTCGTTGAGTTCGATCCTGATCGGACGCCCGGGCTCCTCGGGATCGCGCAGCTGGAACTCGACTTGGGCGCTCTTCTCGGTCGATTGGTCGACCTGCGGACGCTCAAAGACCTGAGCCGGTACTTCCGCGACGAGGTGGCCAAAGAGGCGCGCACGCTCTATGACGCCGCCTGACGACTAATCCGCCTTCGCCACCTCCGCGACGCCGCTGAGAAGGCCGTCTAGTTTTCGGCGGGTAAGACCCGCAAGAGCTTTGATGACGACGAACTGCTCCGACTCGGCCTGACGAAGCTCGTCGAGATCGTCGGCGAGGCTGCGAAGCAGCTCAGCGAACCCACCCGCGCGATGCATCCCGAAGTCCCGTGGTCAGCCGCTGCTCGGATGCGCGACCGGCTCATTCATCACTACTTCGACATCGACCTGGACATTCTCTGGATCACGATCGCCGAGGACCTTCCTCGACTGCTGAAGGTTCTGCCGCCAGCCCAATAGCGCTGGGATAAGCGCCGTTCGGCGCTGTCGAAGAGCGGCGCTTGGCCGACGTTCGGTGCGCGCGTTAGGAAGCGCCTGCTGGATCGAAGCCGGGAGCCCAGGCGGGTGGTGGACAGAGACGAGATCGAGTGAACATTCACCCCAGCGGCGACGACCGAGGCGTCGTGCTCGAGCACGGCCTCGGCGTGTCCCCTTTTCAGTGCGGGGCATCGCCGTCAGCAGACCGCCGGTTCCCGCGGCCCGGCACTGGGGCCGTCCGAGGGGGCGGGAGCGTGCTGAGGTGGGCGGTCCTGCGGCTGGTGAAGCGGTCACAGCGGCGGCAACGCCATGCCGGCATGGACGAGAATCGGACCATGGATGCCATCGAGTTGCGCACCGACGCTCCGTCGACGTTTGACCGGAGCGCTTTCCTTGAGGCCTTGGCCGACCACCATGTCCGCTTCGTCGCCCAGCTACGGGCGCTGACGCCGCATGAGTGGGCGGCGCCGAGCCGCAACGCCGACTGGACCGTGCAGGACACGGTGCGTCACCTGTGTGATACCTCGGTCCTCGTACGCGACCATGTCGCCGCTCGCACTGACCCGTTCCCGCCGGGGTTCGACCCACGAACCACGCCGCGAGAGTGGCTCGAGGGCAGCACTGGCGAGACGCCAGACGAGACACTCGCTCGTCTGGAGTCGGCGACCGAAGACATCCTGAAGATGTCCCGCGAAGCCGTTGCCGAAGGTCTCCAGCTCGAGATGCACGCGCCGTACGGGCCAGTGGACTGGTCGGTGCTCCTGTTGCACTGGTTCTGGGACCGGTGGGTGCACGAGCGCGACGTGCTGACGCCGTTCGGACGCCCCGGCGTTACCGGTCAGGACGGCTCGTTCCTGGCCACCGCCTACGCGCTGTTCCTCGCCGGAGCGGTGGCCCGGCTCTTCGGTCTGCAGACGGAGATCAGTCTCGCCCTGTCCGGCACAGGAGGGGGAAGGTTCACCCTGCAGGTGGGCGATGCCGCCGTGCTCTCGGCCACGCCCGGTTCGCAGGAGGGCCCCGAGGCCGCTGCGGTGGGCGACGCCTTGTCGGGCCGCGGCCTGCCGCTGATCGACCTCGTGCCCCTCACCGAAGAACAGGCCGGGGCCCTCGGCGCGCTTGCGGCCTTCTTCACCACACCGGTCTGAGGCTCGTCACACGGAATATGGGCAGAGGTCATGGCGTTCCGGTCGTGGCAGAGATAGCCGCCTGCGACACCCGTGCGGCCCACCGCTCCCGAAGCGCCGATAGGGCGGACTGCAGTACCTACCCGAGACTGATATTCGGAGCGGGCGATCGGAGCGGCCCGCGACACTCCAGTAGTGAAGCTCGAGCGACCGACCGACACCCAACCGCACTACGGCGAGCATCTGGACGACCCGGTGTACTGGGGGCCGTACGTCCAAGAGGTTCTCAGCCGGCACTCGCTCCCGATGGCGCCCATCGAGCCCCCTTTTCCGGGCTCGTTCCCGACCTTCATCGCCGGTGAGGTAGTCGTCAAGTTGTTCGGTGACGCCTTCGACGGGCCGCGGAGCAGCAAGATCGAAGTTGCGGTTCATGGATTGCTGTCGGACGAACCGACCATCCCGGCGCCCGCTGCTGTAGCCGCCGGACATCTCTTCGATACTGACCCGACCTGGCCGTACCTCGTGACCGAGCGAGTCCCAGGGACAGCGATCCGAGACGTACAGGTGAGCGCCGAGTTCGGGGCTCACGTCGCAGCCGAACTCGGCGCCATCGTGGCCCGCCTTCACCGACTGACACCCCCGCCGCCGGTCCTCGATCGACATCTGCTTGCCGGCCTGCGGCACGAGGCCCCCCAACGGCTGGAGCGCTATGGCCTCCCCAGCCATCTCGTCGAGCAAGTCCCAGACTTCCTCGCCGATGCCCAGCCGCCGATGACCTTCGTCCACGGCGACATCACGGCGGACCACGTGTTCGTCAACGCTGAGGGCATCACCGCCGTCATCGACTGGGGAGACGCCCTCGTGGCCGACCGAGGCTACGAACTCCCTGCTGTGTTTCTCGATGCCTTGCGAGGTGATCGCAGCCATCTCAGCGCGTTCCTCCAAGCGGCCCATTGGCCGTTAGAGGGGATCGCCCGACGCCTCTTACAGGGAATCCTCGAATTTCAGTTCAACGCCATCACTGCCGTCGCCAGCCAAGTTGACCTCGTCTCCATCACGTCGCTCGACGAACTCGCTCGTCGACTCTTCGACGACGCCGCTTCCCGGTGACCGCTCCCCAACGCCGATCGGGTCTGCGTGAGTGGCACGCGGCTGGTGCTGTTCGGAGCGCTGCGCGTTCTGTGCCAGTCATGATGGCGTAGTGAGCGACGGACGCTGGCGAGACCTGACTTTCAGGCCGCTGGCCGAAGCCGATCTCACAGTGGTGTCGGACTGGCTGCGCGCCGAGCACGTCCGAGCGTGGTGGAAGGACCCGGCCGATCTGGATGCTGTACGGGCAAAGTATCTCCCACGGATCCGGGGTGAAGAACCGACCGACGTGTTCATCGCATCGACCTCAGCCGGCGCATTCGGCCTGATTCAGCGCTACCGCTTCACTGATTACGGATCCTGGGGAGCAACCGTCGCGGGGAGCAACCTGGCGTTCCCGAACGCTGCGGGCATCGACTACCTCATCGGCGTGCCGGCACTGACTCGGCAGGGCCTCGGCACCGAGATGATCAGGCAGTTCAGCGACGGGGTGTTCAGCGCCTATCCCCACACAGAGACGATCGTCGTCACACCGCAGCTCGCCAACCACGCGTCGTGCCGGGCGCTGGACAGCGCTGGCTACTCGCTCGCCTGGATTGGACACCTCGACTCCGACGACCCGGCAGATGCTGGCGATGCGGCCGTCTACGTCAAACACCGCGCCCGGTTGCCGTAACAGCGCTCGATACGCGCCGTTATACGGCACGTCCGCGGACGTCGGGGCGTGGGATTCGGTGTGCGCGTTATGCAGTGCCCCGGGCCTTGGGGCCTG
>JBKJLU010000087.1:0-4063 GCA_046596815.1 Acidimicrobiales bacterium
CGACGTCAACGTCGAGAGGGAGCGACCCGAGGAACGCAACACCGATCTGGCGGCTCATCCGTTCTCCGCCACCGCTGCGGAACACGTCGGTGCCCTGACCACAGTGCGGGCAGGTGAACGTGCTCATGTTCTCGATGATGCCCAGGATCGGGACGTGCACCGTTTCGAACATCCTCAACCCTCGGCGGGCGATCTTGAGGCTCACTTCCTGCGGTGTCGTGACGATGACGACACCCGACAGTGGCAGGCTCTGGGCCAGGGTGAGCTGGGTGTCGCCGGTCCCGGGGGGAAGGTCGAGGATCAAGTAGTCCAGCTCGCCCCAGTCCACGCCGCCGACGAACATCTGCAGGTACTTGCTCACCATCGGGCCACGCAGGATGGCCGGGTTGTCGTCACCCCGGAGCAGACCCATCGACACCGCTTTCAGGCCGAATCGAATCGGAGGGATGATCCTGCCGTCAGCTGTCGCCTCGAGCGGCTGGTCGGTGGGAAGGCCCAGCATCCCGGGGATACTGGGCCCGAGAACGTCGGCGTCGACGAGCCCCACCCGGGCCCCGCCGTGGTGCAGCGCGAGCGCGAGATTGACGGCGACGGTCGACTTGCCCACACCGCCCTTCCCGCTACCCACGGCGACGAGGTGGCGGATGCCGGGCAGCCTGTCGTGATCGGGCGAGGCGGTGCTGCTCATCGTCTGCGGCCACTTACCTCGGTGTGCTCAGCTGGCAACGGACTCATCAATCCATCTCGATGAAGATGCATTCGCCCGGGCACTCTTCTGCCGCCTCGATCACGCTGTCCAAGGCACCGTCGGGTATGCGGGCCATACCGGCGGCGCCGCCGGGGTTGGTCTTGCCGTCGAAAAGCTTCTCGGTGCCGAAGTTCTCTGCGGACTCCTTGACGTAGAACAACCCATCGTCTTGGGCGAAGAAGACAGCCGGCGCGATCTCTTCGCACAGGCCGTCGCCGGTGCACAGATCCTGATCGATCCAGACCTTCATAGTGAGGTGTTCTCCTTTGGTTCGGTTCTCATCAAATGGACTCGGTGGCGCCCCATCAGTACATCCCGAGCTGCAGCCGGGCGGCGTCGGACATCCGGCTCTGGTCCCACGGCGGGTCCCACACCAGCTCGATGTAAACCTCGCTGACGCCGGGGACCGTCTGCACCCTGACGCGGGCGTCGTCTTTGAGCACGTCGCCCATCCCGCAGCCGGGGGCGGTCATCGACATCTTGATCTCGACCCGGTGGCCACCGTCGGCGAGCGGCCGGGCGTCGCACGAGTAGACCAGCCCGAGATCGACCACATTGACCGGGATCTCCGGGTCGAACACGGTCTTGAGCTGGTCGATCACATTCTCGAACTCGAACGGGCCGGAGCCCGCCGGTTGTTCGTCGTCCTGGGTGCCGCCGAGACCGAGCGCCACGGTGTCGGCGGCGCCGATGCGGGCAAGGTAACCCTGTTCGGTCTGGACGGTGACGCTGCCGCCGAGGGCCTGGGTCACGACCACGCGGTCGCCTCGCCGCAGCGTCACCTTCTGCCCGCCTGGGATCAGGGTCGCCTCGCAGTCCTGCTCGAGCTCGATCTGTGTGTGTCGGTCTGTGCCCATGATCGCCTATTCCGTCGATATCCGTGCGCCGTGGGGTTCGAGAGCGCTTCGTAGCGTGTGCCAGGCGAGGGTGGCGCACTTGACCCGCATCGGGAACTCCCAAACACCGGAGAGCACTGCGAGCTTGCCCAGCTCCGCCTCGCCCGCCTCGCCGTTGGGCCCTTCGGTCAGCATCGTGTGCACGCGCCCGAACAGGGCGAGCGCCTCTGCTTCCGTCTTGCCTTTGAGCGCCGCGGTCATCAGCGAGGCCGAGGCTTGGGAGATCGCGCATCCGGTGCCCTGGAAGGCGATGTCGGCGATGTGGCCGTCGGCGAGCTTGACGTACAGCGTGAGCTCGTCGCCGCACAGGGGGTTGACGCCCTCGGCCGTGCGGGTGGCGTCCTCGAGCTGGCGAAAGTTCCGGGGCCTACGCCCGTGGTCGATGATCACTTCCTGGTAGAGGTCTGAGACGTCGCCGCTCACCGGAAGACCTCCTGGACAATGCCGAGGCCGGCGACGAGCGCGTCGATCTCCTGGCGGGTGCTGTAGCAGGCCAGCGAGGCGCGGGCGGTGGCGGCCAAACCCAAGCGGGCGAGCAACGGTTGGGCGCAGTGATGGCCGGTGCGGATGGCGACGCCCTCGCGGTCGAGGATGGTGCCGATGTCGTGGGGGTGCACGCCGTCGAGGAAGTCGATGGCCGCCCCGAGGCCGACCGCGCCGGCCAGGTTCGGGGTGCCCGCCTCGAACTTGTAGGGGATCGTGTTGTAGACGGTTTTGTCGAAGCTGACCGAGGCGATCATGTCGCCGCCGCCCTGGTAGGGGGGCATCTCCGCGAGCACCTCGCCGCGGCCCCAGAGCACGCCGATACCAGTCGGGCCGTACATCTTGTGGCAACGTTCGAGACGTGGGTGACGGCCACCGCGCTGCTCGCAGACCATCTGCCACGGGACGATGTTGGAGTGGTGCTCCATCGCCGTGATGAGCACCTCGTCGTCCTCGCCGAGATGGGTCGTGGCGTAGGTCTGGGCACCCGAGATGGCGTCGATCACGGCTTGTGGCTTTTGGCTGGTGGCTGCGCTGGCGAGGTAGACGAGAGGCTTGCCGTAGGGCATCTCGGTGAGGATGGGGAACTCCTGGCGCACTCGCTCGACATCGAAGCGAGCGTTGCTGGGCTCAGCCTCCGCGCGATGGAGCGAACCCGGGTCGAGAACGTTCGTCTGCGCCCCGGTCATGTCGGCACCGCGTCGCCGCCCGTCGCGAGCCGGTCGGTGACGAGCTTGCCGACCAGAGAGCGCAGCGGCTCCGGGCGAAGTCGCTCCACCATCTCGTTCACGAACGCGTAGATGAGCAGGCCCCGCGCCGCCAGGTGGGGAACCCCACGGGAGCGCAGGTAGAACACGGCGTCCTCGTCGAGTTGGCCGACAGCCGCGCCGTGGGTGCATTTGACGTCGTCGGCGAAGATCTCCAGCCGAGGCCGGGTGTCGACCTCGGCGTAATCGGAGAGGAGCAGGTTCTTGTTCGTCTGGGCCGCGTCGGTGCCGGCAGCGCCAGGGTGCACGACGACGCGCCCGTTGAACACTCCCTGGCCGTGCCCATCGAGCACGCCCTTGTAGAGCTGGCGGCTGATGCAGCGTGGTGCGGCGTGCTCGATCAGGATCGGGTTGTCGTGGTGCTGGTCGCCGCTGGGCATGTACAAACCGTCGAGGCTGACCTCGGCACCTTCGGCCTCGAGCCGCACCCGCACCTCGTGGCGGGCGACCCTGGACCCGAGCGCGACCGAGTGTGAGGAGAACTGGCTGTCGCGACCCTGCCGCACGTCGATCAGGGCAAGGTGGAAGGCGGACTCGGACTCGTCTTGCACCTTGTAGTGCTCCACCGCCGCGCCGTCCTCGAGGACGACCTCGGTGACGGCGTTGGTGCAGTAGACGTCACCCTCGATACCGGCATAGGTCTCGATGATCGTCGCCTGGCTGCCCGGCCCGGCCAGGACCACCGACCGCGGGCTCGACACCAGGGGAGACCCTTCGGTGTCGGAGAAGAACACCAGCTGGATCGGCTCGTCGACGATCGTGCCGGCTGCGAGGTGGACGAAGGCCCCATCCTCGGCGAGGGCGGTGTTGAGCGCCGTGAACGCGTGGAGATGCTGTCCGAACGGGCGCGTGAAGAACGGTTCGAGATGCTCCGCTCCCTCGGCCAGCACCGAGGCCAGGTTCGTCACCGTGACCCCGTCGCCCAGCTCGGTCAACCGCGACAGCTCGGGAGCGAAGTAGCCGTTGACGAAGACCAGCCGCGTGCCGCCGAGGTCGGCGGCCAGCGCGTCGATCGTGCTCGACCACAGCCGGTGACCCATCCCGGCTGCGGCGGGCTCGAACGGAATGTCCAAGATCGGCCCGAGCCGCGTGTAGCGCCAGTCTTCGTCCTTGAGCGTCGGGAACCCGTACTCCGCCACCCACCCGAACGCGGCCCGGCGAGCCTGCGT
>JBKJLU010000135.1:0-4595 GCA_046596815.1 Acidimicrobiales bacterium
CGACCGTCCCCGGCGGCGCCCTCTTCGCCTTCTGGCAAGGCGCCTACCACCTGTTCGGCCAATGGCACGGACGCAGCGGGGCGCAAAACCTCACCGACGCCCTCGTCACCCGCCTCAGCTCCCTCGGTGGACAGCTGCGGTGCTCGAGTCCCGTCGAACGCATCGACGCCCCCAGCGGGCGGGTACGAGCCGTCGTACTCGAAGGCGGCGAGCGCATCGCCGCCGACAACGTCATCACCGCCATCAACCCCCAGACGGCCCTGCTCGAACTGCTCGACCCGCCGCTGTCGGGTGAGGTCGGCGCCGACCTCGCCGCCGCCCGCCGCTCGAACGTGGTGCAGGCCCTCGTCCACGTCGCTACCGACCGGCTGCCCGACTACGCCAACAGCCGGCCCGGCGACTGGAACGGGCTGCAGAGCTACGTCGACCGCCTCGGCGACCTGACCCGCGCCTGGACGCAAGCCGAAGCCGGCCACCTCCCCGACCCCCTCCCCCTCTACGCCTTCACGCCGTCGGCCATCGACCCGACACTCGCCCCTTCGGGCCATCACACCGTCTACCTCGCCTGCCCGGCGGCGCCCTCCGTCATCGACGGCGGCTGGCCGGCTCGGCGGGAGGAGTTCGTCGAGGCCTGCCTCTCCACCATGGAAGAACGCGCCCCCGGCTTCCGGAAATCCGTCGTCGGACTCAGCCCATGGACGCCCGATCAGATGGAACAGGTCGAGCGCTGGCCCGGCGGGCACCCCATGCACCTCGACATCGCCCTCGATCAACTCGGGCCATTCCGCCCCACCAAAGCCCTCGGCCGATGGCGCACACCCATCGACGGGCTCTACATCTCGGGAGCCGGAACCAACCCCGCCGGCGGGATCGCCGGAACCCCCGGCCGTTCAGCTGCCCGAACCCTGCTGTCCGACCAGAAGTAGCGGCGATGCGCCTCACGACAACTGATCAACGTCTCGACCGAATCGAGGTCGCCACCACAGCCTTTGCTGTCGTCGCCTCCACCGGTCTCTACCTCCGCTACCGCCACCCTTACCTCGCCCGGGGCGTTGTCGGTGACATCGCCGGACTCGCCTTCGCCAGCATCCCCCTCGTCACCCGCCGCCGGAGGTTCCGACACGAAGCGCTGGTCTGTCTCACCGGCATCGGCGCCGTCTACGCGACGAACATGCGCTGGCCCCTGCGATTCCCCGAGCCCGTGTGGTGGTCAGCCATCGCGTTCGCGTTGACGGCCTATGTGCCGCTACGACGCGTCGCACTCCGTTCCAGAAACATTTCGTGAGCGAAGCATGGTCTGGTGACCAGAACATGAAGCGATGAAAGTGGCGTCACCTCCGCGCGAACCATGACCGGACGAAGCGCTTCTTCGTCGTGGGCCCGGCTTGATGTCCGCCCTGGCAGTGAACCGCCGGGCCACATCCCCCAGCACCTGCTTGATGTGATTTCCGCAGCCCTGGTAGGTGGGACGACGACAAACGGGGCGCGTCGCACGCTGGCACATACCCCGAGTGATGAAGGGCGGACACGCCCGGCAGCTACCCAGTAGTCGTAAATGCGCTCTGAGCAGGAGAAACAATCGAGCAGTCCCAACGGGATTCGAACCCGTGCCGCCACCTTGAGAGAGCGATCGAGTCACTGTCGGACCGTGTCGGAGACTGCCGTATGGTGAGCGTTTTCGCAGGTCAGAGTGGGTAAGCGCTGACATCTGAGTTCGCATGATGACGGGCCGTGTCGGGCCGTTTCTCGGGAAAGGAGTGCCAAAAGGAGTGGCAAGACGTCGACGTGATGCTGCAAAAGCTGCCCTCAGCTCCGATGCCGGGTCGCCGCCGAGCAGCGGCCAGGCCAGTGGCCCGAGCGGCGGCGGACATCGTGATCACCCTGCGGCACACCGGCACCGAGTCAATCTCCTTCGACCACGTTTCCCCAACGGCGATCGGAGGAAGCGTTGGCGCCCTGCGGCAATGGCGTCACGAGCAGCCCGATTCCGGCCGCCAATGCGGCTCCGAAGAAGCTGCTCCCCGCCCACAGCTCGGCAGCCCACGCCACGGACCCCTCATCCAACGCGTACAACGCGAAATACGCGAGCCACAGGACGGCGACGGCAACACCACAGATGACGGCAGCGGGCAGCCGCCGTCGCATCAGCAGGTCCCCCGTTGCGCCGGCGACGAGTCCGGCGAGCACGACCAGCGGGTGCGCGAACTCGTCTGTCCCGACGAAGAGCAGCACGACCAGCCCGAACAGGAGCGTGAACGTGCCGGTCGGAACCCTCCAGCGGCGCAACAGGAATGCAGCCGCTCCGGCGAGCACGACACTCATCAGCAGGATCGATCCGACGCCGACGAGCTGCTGGAGCTCACGGACGTTTGTGCTCGGGTGGTCGTGCAGCTGACCAGGGAGCCGATCGAACACCGTGCCCCCGGCGTCGTTGGAGAACGGGGAGAAGAAGGAGAGGAAGAAGGCGACCAGCGCCGTCAGCAGGGTCGTCGCCAGCGCGACCGGTAGGAAGGTACGCATCGGCGGCGCTTCCTCGGGCTCGGTCCAGGCTGCACGTACCGGCGCTGAAAGCGCAACCAGGCCGCTCATCATCAGGAGGAGGTGCGTGGGGCTGAGCAGGGCCTCGAGTCCAACCTCGATGCCGAGAACCTCGTGCCAGGTGAGGTCGCCGCCAGCAGCGAGGGCGAACACGCCGAGTGCTGCGAGCGTCAGGCCGTGGCCTTGAGGCATCGTGAGCCGCAATTGAAGCCCTGGTACCCGGTCGCGGACGGCGCGGTGCACGGCGAGGATCGCCGCACCCGAGAAGCCGGAATAGAGGACGCCGTGCCACGGGGTGAAGAAGCTCTCCGGCTTCTGGTTGTCGTGGGCCCAACCATCGAGGAACAGGCCGATGACCATCCACAGACCGAAGAGTGCTGCGAGGAGCTGGTCGTGCGGACTGAGCGACAGGCGATGCCCTCGAGATGGCGCTTGGACAGCCGCCAATGACGTCACCGGCGTCACGACCTCGCCACCATCGGCGACGTCACGTGGCGATTTCATAGCCGGCCTCGTCTATGGCGGCTCGGAAGATGGCGTCCTCAACGCCGCGGTCACTGACGACGATCACATCGCCGGACTCGAGGTCGACCTCGACGTCGGTGACACCGTCGATCTTTGTCACCTCGCCCTTCACCGCCGATACGCAATGCCCGCACGTCATGCCAGCGACCTTGAACGTTTCAGTGGTCATCGTTTTGCTCCTCCTTGTTGGTCCGTCAACGGCATCAGGCGACGTCGATCGTGATCTTCATGCCGCCGGCGTAGTGGCCAGGCTCGTGACAGCCGATCTCGAAAGCACCGACCTCCTCGAAGCGATACGTGACGTCGGCGGTCTTGTCGGGCTCGACCTCGACCTTTTTGGAACCGGTGTCGCCGCCGTGTGCATTGTGACCACCGGAGTCCTTGCCCCCCTCGACCATCTCCTTTTCGTGGTCAGCCTGGTCGTTCGCACTGCCGAAGTAGGCCTCGTGACGGACCTTGCCTTCGTTGGTGAACACGAAGCGGATCTCCTCGCCCTTGGCGACGCTCAGCGTCTCGGGCTTGTAGTCGATGTCGACCATGGCGACCTCGACGATCCGCGGTCCGTCGCTACTCCCACTGGACGAGTCGCCGTCCGAGCCATTGCCACAGGCGGCAGTGAGGAGGGCGAGGCCGGCGACAACGGCAGCGATGGCGGGCGCGAAGCGCATGGAGTGGTTCTTCATCATCGTTCCGCCTCAGCTCTTGATAAGCGGGGCGATGGCGGCTGTCGCCTCGTCGAGGCGCGCGGCGGCGGATTCGCCACCCTCGCTCGCCGCTTCGGCGACGCAGTGCCGGACGTGCCCGTCGAGTAGCCCGACGGCGACGCTTTCCAGGGCACTGCGGATTGCGGAGATCTGGGTGAGTACATCGATGCAGTAACGGTCGCCTTCGACCATCAAGGTAATTCCCTTGGCTTGGCCTTCGATGCGGCGAAGCCGCTTCAAGAGCTCGTCCTTTGTCAACGTGTAGCCGGACACAGTGACAATACTATACCCCTGTACGGTACCTACGCAACCGGTGCTAGCGCAGTGAAGCGCAGCCGACCGGCGGCCGGTTCCACGGTGACCGCCTCGAACCCGACACGGCTAAGGCGGTCGCGCAGACTGTCGGCCTCGACAGGGACGAAGATGTCGTCGATGTGGAGCTCGCGCAGCGCCGGCGTGTCCGTAGCGTCGGTCCCGATGAACGTCCCTCCGGGCCTCAGCACCCGAAGCACCTCGGCGAAAAGAAGGTCCTGCAGATCTGGCGAAGGCACGTGATGCAGCATGGTGAAGCACGTGGCCGCCGAGAACCGGTCCGCCGCCAGGCCGGACGACGTTGCGTCCCCATGGACAACGGTGACGTTCGAGCCGTTCATTCGCCGGGCGAGGTCGGCGGCCAGGGCTTCGTCGAGCTCCAGCGCCGTCAAGGCGGTAACCCGCTCCCGCAGGAAGTCGGTGGTCAGACCGGGGCCGGGGCCGATCTCCAGCACGTCGTCGCCGAGGTCGCTCGTACCCAGCACCCACGGCATCAGATCTGTCTCGAGGTACTGC
>JBKJLU010000097.1:0-3545 GCA_046596815.1 Acidimicrobiales bacterium
CGCCGCTCCCCTCCTTGGCCACCTCGACCGAGACCTCGGGGACGACGGCAGGCAGTGCAATAGGGGGCGGCGGGATGCGGAACTGGCGGAGGCCGTAGCGGGCGATCTCGGCGAACACCGGGGCGGCCACCAATCCGCCGAAGATGGGCGTGGGTTCGTCGAGCATCACGATGGCCGTGAAGGCGGGCTTTTCCGCCGGCACGAAGCCGGCGAACGACGAGATGTAGGCGCCGGCCTTGTAGCCCCGAACTCCTTCGAGTGGCTTGCGGGCCGTACCCGTCTTGCCGGCCACGGTGTACCCGTCGATGGCGGCGTTGGTGCCGGTTCCGACCCGCACCACTTCGGCCAACATGCCGGTGACCTCAGCGGCTGTCTGCTCGGAGATCACCCGGCGACGAGCCGACGGCGGCGTGGGTCGAGGGGTGCCGTTGGCGTCGAGCGTGGCCTTGACCAACTTGGGGGCCACATACTCTCCACCGTTGGCGACGGTGTTGTAAGCAGCCAGCATCTGCATGGCGCTCACGGCGATGCCTTGGCCGATGGCGATGGTGGGAAGCGACGTGCCCGACCACTTCGCAGGGTCGAGCATGATGCCGCGGCTCTCGCCCGGAAACCCCAGGCCCGTCCGCTGCCCGAAGCCGAAGGCCCGGAGATAGGTGTCGAGGCGGTCCTTGCCGAGTTTCTGGCCGATCATGATCGAGCCCACGTTCGACGAGTTCGTCATGATGTCGGTGACCGACCACTGCACCGTGGGGTGAGGGTCGTGTTCCTTGAACAGCTTGTCGGCGACCTGGATGGTGGCATTGACGCTGAGCTTCTGGTCCGGCTGGACGAGGTTGTCCTCGAGTGCCCCGGCGATGGTGATGAGCTTGTTGACGGAGCCGGGCTCGAACACGTTGGTCAGCGCGGTGTTCTTGTCGGCCGGAACGGGGGGCCCCAGCCCGTCGGGGTTGGCTACGAGGTTCGCGATGGCCAGAATCTCACCCGACGTCGTGTCCATCACGAGGGCGATGCCGCCGCGCGCCCGGGCGATCACGATCTCGGCGGCGAGCGCTCGCTCGGTCTCGAACTGCAGTGACCGGTCGATGGTCAGGACGAGGTCGTCACCCGGTACCGCCGGCTTGTCTTCGCGCACACCGTCGTACGGCTTACCCGCGGGCGTGAGTTCTTCGGTGCGGCTTCCGGCCCGGCCGGCGAGGGTCTTCTCGAACTGCAGCTCGATGCCCGAGAGGCCGGCGTTGTCGGTACCCACTTTCCCGAGCACGGGTTCGGCCAGGTTCGTCGAGGGGGTGAACCGCTTCGGCTCGTCGAGCAGCCCGACCCCGGCGAGATCGAGGGCCGAGACCTGGGCGGCCACGTCGTCGGAGACGGTGCGGGCGAGATAGACGAAGGCCGCGTCCTTGCTCAACCGATCCTGGAGGAGGGCGGCGTCGACGCCGAGCAACGGCGACAGCACGGCCGCGTGCCCGGCGGGATCGGGAACGAGGCGGGGGTTGGCCCACACCGTCTTCTGTTGCACCGAGAGGGCGAGCTCGCGACCGTTGCGATCGAAGATGGCGCCGCGGACGGCGGGCCGAGCGGTCGAACGGACGAGTTGGGCCTCGCCGAAGGCGCGGTACTCCTCGGGGGGGTTGCCCTGCAGGAAGACCAGACGACCGCCCAATGCGCCGAACAACAGGGCCGCACCCGTGACAAAGGCCACGAGGCGACGCCGGTCGCTCTGCGTTCCGACCGCCGGCCGCACCTCGTGGCGCTTCATCGGGCGGTGGCGGGTCGCAGCCGCCATCAGCGCTCGGCCAACAGCGGCTTGACCGCAGCCCAACCGGTGCCGTCCTTCGCCGCCGAGCGCGCCGAGGAGTTGGGCGTCGATGGCGGTTGGGAACCCGGCTCGTCGACCGACGGTGTCAGGTAGGTGACCTTCGGCGGCGTGATCATGCCCAGACGAGTCTGGGCATCGGACACGACGCGATCGGGGGACTCGAGCTGGGAGACCTGGAGGCGAAGCCGCTCGTACTCGGCCTGACGCCCGGACGCATCGGAGCGGAGCGCATCGAGACGGAACTGGTTCTGCGTCATCACGACGTGGAACACCACGACCCCGAACAGACACAGTGCGGCGACCACGGTGGCGACGATCGCGAGCTGGCGGACGAGCCGGCGCTGGTCGGCCTCGGTGTCGTGCTCGCCCGCCCGCAGCACCCGCAGTTGCGGTCGGGGGGGAGCGGAGACGGGCGCCCGCTTGCGCGCGGGCGCGGATCGAACCGGATCGACGACGGGAGCGGTCACGGCTTTGCGAGCTTTTCGATGGTGCGGAGGCGGGCGCTCTCCGAACGGGGATTGCTCTCGACCTCGGCCGCCGACGGCTTGCGGGCGCCGCGATGCGGCAACCGGAACGTTCGCCGTTCTGCCGCTCCGCACCCACACGGCATGCGGGGAGGGCAGGTGCACGGCGCGTCGGCGGCGGCCAGGAAGCGCTCTTTGACGATGCGGTCCTCGCCCGAGTGATAGCTGAGCACGGCGATGCGGCCACCTTCGACGAGCCGCTCCAACGCGGCGTCGAGGGCGACGGGCAGCACCTCGAGTTCGGCGTTCACTTCGATGCGCAGCGCCTGGAAGGTGCGCTTCGCCGGATGGCCGCCGGTACGGCGAGCCGGCGCAGGTATGGCGTCGCGCACGACTTCGGCCAGTTGGGTGGTCGTGGTGATGGGGCGGTCTCGGACGATGGCTCGAGCGATGCGTCCGGCAAACCGGCCCTCGCCGTTGGCCGCCAGCAGGTCGGCCAGTTCCGTGACGCTCGACTCGTTGATGACATCGGCAGCCGTACGCCCGTCTCGCTGATCCATGCGCATGTCGAGGGGCGCGTCGCCGCGGTAGCTGAACCCGCGATCGACGCGATCGAACTGGGGCGAGCTGACGCCGAGGTCGAACAGCGCCCCGCTGATCGTGGGGATCCCCTCGTCGTCGAGGACGCCGGCCAACCCGTCGAAGCGGGTGCGGTGCAGCGAGACCCGATCCCCGAAAGGAGCGAGCGTCTCGCCGGCGGCGGTGATGGCATCGGCGTCGCGATCGAGGCCGATGATGCGGAGATGGGGATGAGCCCGGAGGATCGCCCGGCTGTGGCCGCCACCGCCGACGGTGGCGTCGACGATGCTGCCGGCCGGGACCGGCCCGAGAAGGGCGACGATCTCGTCGACCATGACGGGTCGATGCTCGAACGGCTGATCCGCCTGGCTCATCCGCAGTCCCCCGACGCGACGGGTACCGTCGGGATTTCTCCCCGATCGGCGTCGGCAGAAGCGGGCGGAGTGGGGTTCTTCCACCGTGTCGGCCGAGGGGCTGCGCATGCTCCAGACGTTCTCTTTCGTGGACGCGCCATTCAGGCGTCCAACAACTGCTGCTCCGACGGCAGCACCTTCTCCTCCCACACGGCCGGGCTCCAGAGCTCGATCCGATCGATCGCTCCGATGACCAGCACGTCGGATTCCAACTTGGCGAAGCTCCGCAGATACCCGGGGATCGGCATCCGGCCGGACTTGTCCACCTCG
>JBKJLU010000219.1:0-8156 GCA_046596815.1 Acidimicrobiales bacterium
TCCGGGACGGCACCGATTTCGCGTCGGAGTTGCAGCAGGCCCAGATGAACAAGGCGATCTCCGGCATGCAGACGGTGTTCCTGCCATGCGGACCGGAGAGCTCGTTCATCGCCGCCACCCTGATTCGCCAGATCGCCCAGTTCGGTGGTGCCGACCGCATCGGGAGCATGGTTCCCGAGGTCGTGGCCAAGCGCTTGGCCGAGAAATACGGGGCGTGATGGCCAACGGGCACGACGACATCGACTCCGAGACCCTGGTGCGCCGGGTCGTCGAAGTGGTGACCAACGCCAAATCCGTCCCGCTCTCCTCGTCGGTCATGGTGACCAAGGACGAGGTCCTCGAGCTGCTGGAGGACGCCCTCGAACGTCTTCCCGAAGAGCTTCGCCAGGCCCGGTGGATGCTCAAGGAGCGCGAAGAATTCCTGGCCAAGGTGGCACGCGAGGGCGACGACATCCTCGAGTCGGCCCGGGTGCGGGCCGAGCGCATGGTGCAGCGCACCGACATCGTCCGCACCGCCACCCAGCTGGCCCGCAAGACGGTGGAGGAGGCGCGCGACGACGCCCGCCGGCTGCGCCACGAGGCCGACGACTACTGCGACCAGAAGCTGGCGGCGTTCGAGATCGTGCTCGAACGGACGCTGAAGACGGCGCGGGCCGGACGGGAGAAGCTCTCGGTGACGCCGGCGCCGGCCGATCGGCCCGAGATCGGGCTGAGCACCGAGGAGAACGACTCGTCCGAGGCCTTCTTCGATCAGGACCAGTCATAGCCCCCCGCAGCCCCTTCCGGATCAACGTCACCTCGATCCTCCGACACGGCGAGCCTCGACGCGAGATCGTCCAGGGCCAGATCGACGACCTGTTCGTGAGCGGAAGCGAGGTGCCGTCGACGGCGTTGATCGATGTCGAGGTCGAGCTCGTCCCGATCGGAGAGGCCATCGAGGTCATCGGAACGGTCAAGGCGCCCTGGCAAGGGGCGTGCCGACGGTGCCTGCAGATGGCCTACGGAGAGCTCACCGGCGTGGTCAGGGAGCTCTTCGAGAGCCCCCACGAGGAAGGGGAGAGCTACCCCCTCGAACACGATGAGATCGACCTCGAGCCTCTGGCGCGCGAAACTGTCGTGCTCGAGTTGCCCCAGGCGCCTCTCTGCCGAGAGGATTGCCTCGGCCTCTGCCCCGATTGCGGGGTCGATCGCAACGAGAGCACCTGTTCGTGCTCACCCGCCATGGATCCCCGTTGGTTGGTGCTGGACGAACTGCGTACCGAGCACCCGGAAGAGAGCTAGACGACGATGGCCGTCCCCAAGAAGAAGACCTCCAAGATGAAGAGCCGCTCGCGGCGCGCTTCGAACTGGAAGCTCAGCACCCCGCCGCGGAGCATCTGCCCGCAGTGCAACCAGGCGAAGCTGCCCCACGTCGTGTGCAACAACTGCGGCTGGTACGGCGGCCGCCAGGCCATCGACGTCTGATCCTGCTCCGTCCATGACCGGACACGGGACGGTTGGCCTTCCGATCGCCATCGACGCGATGGGCGGGGACCAAGCGCCTGGCGAGATCGTCGCCGGCGCGGCGCGAGCCGCGTCCGAACTCGGGGTGCCCATCGTCCTGGTCGGCCCGCCCGACCGGATCGGCGATCCGATGGGCCTCGAAGTGATCGCCTGCACCGAGATCATCGACATGCACGAGGACGGTGCCCGGGCGGTTCGCCGCAAGAAGGACGCCTCGCTGGTCGTCTGCGCCGAGCTCGTCCGTGACGGGAAGGCCAGCGCCATGCTCAGCGCGGGCAACACCGGGGCCACCGTCGCCGCGGCGCTGCTGCGCATGGGCCGGGTGTCGGGGGTCAATCGGCCGGCCATCGCCACGCCCATTCCGGTGCCGGGGTCGACACCGACGGTGCTGCTCGACGCCGGCGCCAATGCCGAGGTCCAGCCGGCGTGGCTCGTGCAGTTCGCCCAGATGGGCTCGGCCTACTGCTCCGCCCGCTACGGCATCGAGGTACCCCGGGTCGGGCTGTTGAACATCGGCGAGGAAGAGTCGAAGGGCACCGGCCTCACCAAGGAGGCGTTCGGCCTGCTCAAGGAGGCTTCGGGCATCCACTTCGTCGGCAACGTCGAGGGTCGCGACCTGCTGAGCGAGGACGTCGACGTCGTCGTCACCGACGGCTTCACCGGAAACGTGGCCCTCAAGACGCTCGAGGGCGGAATGAAGTTCCTTCGAGACGCCGTCTTCGCCGCCATGACGAGCAGCGAGGCCGCCATCAAGGCGTCCGAGACGCTGCTGCCCCTGCTGCTGCCGCTCGCCGAGGAGCTCGATCCCGAGACCCACGGAGGGGCGATGGCGCTCGGCCTCAACGGCGTCTGCATCATCGGTCACGGGTCGTCGAGCGCCCTGGCCATCGTCAACGCGGTGAAGGTGGCCAGGGCCATGGTCGAGCAGGATCTCGTGGGTCGAGTGCGCGAGGCCGTTTCCACCGCCTGAGCCGGTCGAGCCGAATGAGCCGGTTGAGCGCTCGGCCTCTCTCCATCCACTACACTCCGGCCGCGATGCCCGCCGAGACACATGTCGAACAGAGCCCTATGGACCGTCAGCAGGTCTTCGAACTCATCCGTGACCGCCTTGCGGACATCCTCGAGATCGAACCTTCGACCATCGCCGAGGGCGCATCGTTCTCCGACGATCTCGATGCCGACTCACTGGCGCTGATCGAGCTCGTCGAGGCACTCGAAGAAGAGTTGGGCGAGCGGTCGGTTGGCTTCCGCATCGATGATGAAGACCTCGAGGACCTGAAGACGGTGCGCGATGCCGTCGACTACGTGGTCGCCAAGCTCGAGGCGTAGAGCCGGGCACTCGCACTGTCGGCCACCGAGCCCACGGAGACGACGACGGCGCTTCCGGACCGGGCGACGGTGACAGTGGTGGGCCCCCCCATGGGTTCCGACACCGTTCGGACGTTGATGCAACGCCTCGGGCGACCCTTCGAGGACACGGGGTTGCTGGCCAGGGCCCTGGCCCATCGGTCGTGGTGTGCGGAGAACGATGCCGCAACCTCGAACGAGCGCCTCGAGTTCCTGGGCGACGCCGTGCTCGGACTGGTCGTGACCGATCACCTGTTCCTGACCTATCCCGACCTGCCTGAAGGTGAGCTGGCCAAGGTGCGGGCGTCGCTCGTGAACTCCGAGGCGTTGGCCGAGGTGGCTACCGACCTCGATCTCGGCTCGTTCCTCTTCCTCGGAAAGGGCGAGGCGGCGTCCGGCGGCCGGGAGAAGCCCTCGATTCTGGCCGACGCCATGGAGGCGGTCATCGGAGCCGTGTACATCGACGGCGGCTGGCCGGCGGCGGCGGCCCTCGTGATGCAGCTCCTGGCCGACCGCATCGACGAGGCGGCCGCAGGTCCGGGTGGCCAGGACTACAAGACCCGACTCCAGGAGCTGGCGGCGCGCCGCTTCGAGCAACTGCCCAGGTACGAGGTCGTCGACGAAGGCCCCGACCACGCCAAGCGGTTCTTCGCCAAGGTCTATCTTGCCGGCGAACACCGGGGCGAGGGGGAGGGCCGCTCGAAGAAGCAAGCCGAACAGGGCGCCGCCCGCGCCGCCTGGACCGAATTACAGCAACTCGTCGCATCCGACGAACTCACGACGCCCATCGACGGCGAGGAATGACCGCCACCATGCCCGAGCTTCCCGAAGTCGAGACCATCCGACGCGACCTCGAAAAGGAGGTCGTGGGCAAGCGGATCAAGACGGTCGAGGTCACCGGCCTTCGCTCGATCCGCCGGCACACGACCAAGAAGCAGTTCATCAGCCTGCTCGAGGGCCGCAAGATCGTCGCCGTCGAGCGCAAGGGCAAGTACCTCCTCGTCAAGCTGGAGGGCTCCGACTATCTCGTCATCCACCTCGGCATGAGCGGACAGCTCATCTGGTCGAAGGGGGGCAAGGAAGAGAAGGCCAAGCACACCCACGTCGTCTTCTCGTTCACCCCGGCCGGCCAACTCCGCTTCCTCGACCCCCGAACGTTCGGCGAGCTGTTCGTGACTTCGGCCGACGACCTCGAGTCCGAGGTCCCCGAGTTGGCCCACCTCGGCTTCGACCCGGTCGAACAGGCCATCAGCTGGACGAGCTTCGGCGAGATGCTCCACGTCAAGCACCGCAAGCTCAAGGATCTGCTGATGGACCAGAAGTTCATCGCCGGGATCGGGAACCTCTACTCCGACGAGATCCTCTGGAACGCGGGGCTGCGCTACGACCGCTCGTCCGACGATCTGTCGTCCCAGGAGATCCGCCGTCTCTACCGGGCGATGAGCGAGACGCTGCACGACGCCATCAAGCACCGGGGCTCGTCGCTGGCCGACGAGCAGTACCGCGACCTCTACGGCAAGGTCGGCAACTTCGCATCGGAGCACAACGTCTACGACCGGGAGGGCCAACCCTGCCGGCGGTGTCGCTCGGCCATCGCCCGCATCAAGCTCGGGGGACGCTCCCACTACCTCTGCGAGCGCTGCCAGGTCTGACCCCGGGGCTGCGAACGGGCCAGGAAAAACGGGCTCCGCGAACCCCTCGGCGGGCACCGGTAACCTCAAGGCTCAGTGTTCCTGAAGGCCCTCACCATCAAAGGCTTCAAGTCGTTTGCTGACACCACGACCCTCGAGTTCGAACCGGGGATCACCGTCGTCGTCGGGCCGAACGGCAGTGGCAAGTCGAACGTCGTCGACGCGGTCGCCTGGGTGCTCGGCGCCCAAGGCGCTCGATCGTTACGGGGATCGAAGATGGAGGACGTCATCTTCGCCGGTAGCGCCAACAAGCCGGCGCTCGGACGGGCCGAGGTCAGTCTCACCATCGACAACGCCGATGGCATCCTCGACATCGGGTTCGCCGAGGTCACCATCACCCGCACCCTGTTTCGCAGCGGAGACAGCGAGTACGCCATCAACGGCGTTTCCTGTCGCCTGCTCGATATTCAGGAGTTACTGAGCGACAGCGGCGTGGGACGCCAACAGCACGTCATCGTCAGCCAGGGCCAGATCGACGCCGTCCTCAACGCCCGCCCCGAAGACCGCCGCAGCATCATCGAAGAAGCCGCCGGCGTGCTGAAGTTTCGGAAGCGCCGGGAGAAGGGCCAGCGCCGGCTGGAGGCCACCGAGACCAACTTCCTCCGCCTTCAGGATCTGTTGCGCGAGGTCCGTCGCCAGTTGCGTCCCCTCGAGCGCCAGGCCGATGCCGCCCGCCGCCATGGCGCCCTCATCGACGAACTGGGCTCGCTGCGCCTCCACCTGGCCGGGCGCGAGCTGCGTTCGCTGCAGGCTCGATCCGAGGCGAACGCGCTGGTTCGCGCGGAGTTGGCGACGTCGGACCGCGCGATGCGCTCGACGCTGGCTCGCCTCGATGCCGACGTGATGACGGCCGAGGCGGCATTGTCGGCCCAGGGGGCCAGCGACCTGTCGGAGTCGCTCATGCGGTTCGAGTCGATGCGCGAGCGCGGGCGGGGATTGGCGGCCGTGTTGGCCGAGCGCCGTCGCGGCATCGAGCGCGACCGCGCGTCGTTCGTCGATCAGGCGGTCATCGCCAGCCTCGAAGCCGACTGGGCCCGCCTCCGCGACGAGTTGGCGGAGGCCGAGGCCACGCTCGCCTCGGCCCGGTCGGCCTTCACCGAAGAGTGGGGCGACGGCGTGCCCTCGATGCCGGCGACCGGCGCGGCCGAGGTCAGGGGCGAGTTGGTGGCCCTTCGAGGAAGCGCCGAGCGCGGCGCCGGCGAGGTGGGCCGCATCGAGACGCGGCTGGCCAACCTCGAGGCCAAGGCCGAGCGACTGGCGCTCGAAGCCGATCGCCTGCGGGACGAGATCGATGCCAGCGCCGCGTCCGAGCGCCCGCTGGCCGAGACGGTCGCCCAGGCCCAGGAACGTAGGACGACGGCCGAGCGGCGTCAGGCCCACATCGAAGACGAGCTGCGCGCCTGTGAGGGTGACTTCCATTCGTGGAGCGCTCGCGCCGATGCTCTCGGACTCGCTCTCGACGAGGCCAGGGCTCGCGCCGGAGCCGAGCGACTCAGCGACGTCGCCGGAGTGGTCGGCACCTTGCTCGATCTGGTCGAGGTCGACGAGGGCTGGGAGCCGGCGTTCGAAGCAGCCGCCGGCGAGGCCATCGCCGCCGTCGTCGTCGATGGCGTCGAGACTGCCCGTCGCGCCCTTGCCCATCTGCAGGACTCCGCCGCCGCTGGGGCGGTGGTGGCCCTCGGGGCCGCCTACCAAGCGGTGGCTCTGCCCTTCGAGGCGATCCAAGCCGGAGCGCCTGTGCGCGACCACGTGCGGTCGAAGGTGCCGGACGTCGAGGAACTGCTCGACGTGCTGTTGGCCACGGCGGTCGCCGTCGAGGGCTCGTGGAGCGACGCCCTCGACCTCGCTCTGGCCCACCCGGGGCTCGTCGTGGTCACGCGACAGGGCGACCGGTTCGCCTCGAGCGGATGGCGGGCCGGGGCCAGTGGAAGTGGCGCCACCGGCGCCGCCCTCGACGAGGCCAGGCGACGAGCCGAAGACGCGAAATCGCTCGTTGCCGCGACGTCCGAGCGCCAGGCCCTCGCCCGTAACGAAGCGGCCGCGGCCCGCTCGGCCGAGGCCCAGGTCGTGAAGTCGGTCGATGACAACCGATCCCGCCTCGCCGTCGCCAACGACACCCTCGTCCGCGTCGAGGCCGAGGCCCGTGACGCGGCGACCGAAGCCGAGACCTTGCGCTCGCATCTCGTCGACCTGTCCGAACGGGTGACGCGTGAGCGCGATCGGGTGGCCGAGCTCGAGCACTCCCTCCCTGCGCTCGAGTCCGAGGAGGCGGCGGGCGCCGAGAAACTCTCGGCCATGCAGGGCTCGCGGGCCCGACTCGACGAGCGGGCAGCCGCCGTCGCCGCGCTGCGCACCGACCTCGAGGTGCGCGCCGCCGGACTCGACGAGCGGCGCACGTTTCTCAGCCGGCGGCTGGCCGAGGTCGATGAGCGCCTGCGCCGAAACGTGGCCAAGCGCGACGAAGCCGAGCGGGGCCGCACCGAGCTCGAGTCCAGGGCCCGGGCTACGCGACGTCTCGCCCACCTCGTGGACGACCGCGTCGCGATGATCGAAGAGGAGCTGAGCGGCCTGCGGGCCGAGCGCCGCCGCCAATCGGAGGAGACGCGCGGCATCACCGAGCGCCTCGACGGATCGCGTCGCCAGCGCCAGACGGCCGAGCGCCAGCTCAGCGAGACGCGCGAGCGGATGCAACGCGCCGAACTCGACGAGGCCGAAGTGCGCATCCGCCTCGAGCAGGCCACCGAGTCGCTCCGTCAGTCGTTCGACTGCGAGATCGAGACGGCCATGAAGGCCGAGTGTCCCGAACTGCCGGCGGGCACCTCGGCGCCCACCCGGGTGCGCGAGCTCGAGCGCGAGCTTCGTCTCATGGGACCGATCAATCCGCTCGCCCTCGAAGAGTTCACCCAGCTGCAGGAGCGCCACACTTTCGTCGAGGGTCAACTCGAAGACGTCAAGAACACGCGACGGGATCTCTTCAAGGTCATCAAGGCGATCGACGCCGAGATCGTCGATGTCTTCGCTGCGGCTTACGCCGACGTCGCCGAGAACTTCACGACCCTCTTCACGATGTTGTTCCCCGGGGGCAGTGGCCGGCTCAAGCTCACCGAACCCGACAACCTGCTCGAGACCGGCATCGAGGTCGAGGCGCGGCCTTCAGGCAAGAACGTTCGGCAGCTGTCGCTGCTCTCCGGCGGCGAGCGTTCGCTGACGGCACTGGCATTTCTGTTCGCCGTCTTCCGGAGCCGGCCGTCGCCCTTTTATCTGATGGACGAGGTCGAGGCCGCACTCGACGACGTCAACCTCCACCGATTCCTCGATCTCATCGGCGAGTTCCGTCGTGAGGCGCAGTTGGTCATCGTGAGCCACCAGAAGCGCACCATGGAAACGGCCGACTGTCTCTACGGCGTGACGATGCAACCGGGAGGCTCCAGCCGCGTGATAAGCGAACGAATCGGAGCCGTGTAGTCGGACTGACTCGTATGCTCGGCCCATGATGACGAGGCGGCGGGCATCGGTTCTGGTCTTGGCGGTAGCACTCCTTCTGGCGGGTACGCCGGCGGAAGCGGTGCACTGGGCGCAGGCGGGCGGAGACGCCGGGCGATCGGGGGCCCAGCC
>JBKJLU010000230.1:0-8082 GCA_046596815.1 Acidimicrobiales bacterium
CCGCAGGCGCTCGAGGTACCCGAGCGGGTCGCGCAGACCGTCGACGTGATCGACGCGAAGGCCGTCGACCGCGCCCGATGCCACGAGCTCCAACACCAACGCATGGGTATCGGCGAAGACGTGCTCGGCTTCGGTGCGGAGTCCGACGAGGGTCGTGATGTCGAAGAAGCGCCGGTAGTCGAGCTCGCGGCCGGCGGTGCGCCAGAAGGCGAGCCGGTAGTTCTGGCGCTCGAGCAGCGCGTGGAGGGCTTCGAGATCTTCGTTGACCCCCTTGACCTCCTCGTCGACGGCCATCGCCAGGGCGTCATCGGCGGCACACAGATCGGCCAGGCGCTGGCGCAGCACCTCCTTGTCTCGATGGCGCTCGAGCACGGAATCACCTTCGGTGATCAGCGCGTGGGGCAGGCGGCCGAAGGCCGTGGCCAAGCTGGCCAACTCGTCGCGATCGAGACGAACGGCGGCGCGCTGCAACAGGTCGTCGAGCGTCCGGGGCGACACCGGTACTTCATGGTCGTGATACCGGACGATGAACGATCCCCCGTCGCGTGCCAGCGCCAGTTCGCCGTTCTCCAGAATCCGTCCGTAGTGGTCGCCCAACACGGGCACGAGGACCTGGGCGATGAGCTTGCGTTCGGGCGGATCCCAGTCGATGTCGAAGTACGAGGCGTAGCGACTGGCTGGACCGTTCTCGAGCACGTCCCACCACCAGGCGTTGGCCCGCTCGGCCACGGCCATGTGGTTCGGAACGATGTCGAGAATCTGGCCGATGCCGTTTGCCCGGAGCGCAGCCGTCATGCGGGCATGAGCCTCGGCCCCACCCAACTCCGCATTCAACGCATGAGGGTCGACGACGTCATAGCCGTGGGTGCTGCCAGGGGCCGCTTGCAGATAGGGCGAGCAGTAGAGGTGGCTGACGCCGAGGTCGGCCAGATAGGGAGCCAGCGCGGCGGCATCGTCGAAGGTGAATCCGGCATGCAGTTGCACGCGGTACGTGGCGCGGACGTCGATCACGGCTAGCGCAACGAGGCGGGAGGACGACGGAGAACCACGACCGAACGTCCCTCGACGGGCACCTGGTCGCCGGCCTTGTAGGTGCGCGACGCATCGGCGGCCAGGGGTTCGGCAGTGTCGAAGGCCAGGTCCCACAGCTCGCCGTAGGGGCCACTCGGGATGGTGAACTCGATCGGATCGTGATGGGCCGAGAACAACAGCAAGAGGGAATCGTCGACGATCCGTTGACCTCGAGGATCGTGGTTCGGGATCTCATCGCCGTTGAGGAAGACGCCGAGCACCTTGGCGTACCCCGCGTCCCAGTCGGCATCGGTCATCTCGAGGCCATCAGGGTTGAACCAGGCGATGTCCTTCAGTTCGTGCCCGCGGATCGAGCGACCCTGGAACCAGCGACGGCGACGAAGCACCGGGTGCGACCGACGAAAGTCCATGATTCGTCGGGTGAACCCGAGCAGCTGCAATTGCTCGTCGCGCTGGCTCCAGTCGATCCACGACAACTCGTTGTCCTGGCAATAGGCGTTGTTGTTGCCGTTCTGGCTTCGACCCATCTCGTCGCCGCCGACCAGCATCGGCACACCCTGGGACAGGAAGAGGGTGGCCAGAAAGTTGCGTTGCTGGCGGGCGCGCAGTGCGCAGATCTCCGGATCGTCCGTCGGTCCTTCGTGGCCACAGTTCCACGACCGGTTGTGGGAGTCGCCGTCGTTGTTGTCCTCGCCGTTGGCATCGTTGTGCTTCTCGTTGTACGACACCAGATCGTTGAGGGTGAAGCCGTCGTGGGCCGTGATGAAGTTGATCGACGCACCCGGACGGCGGTCGTCGCCATACAGATCGGAACTCCCGGTCAGCCGGAAGGCGAACTCCGAGACGCCGGCCTCCTCGCCCCGCCAGTAGTCGCGGATCGTGTCTCGATACTTGCCGTTCCACTCTTGCCAGAGCGGCGGGAAGTTGCCCACCTGATAGCCGCCCTCGCCGACGTCCCACGGCTCGGCGATCAGCTTCACGCCACTGACGATCGGGTCTTGCTGGATGACGTCGAAGAAGGCGGAGAGGCGGTCGACGGCGTGCAGTTCTCGGGCCAGCGTCGAGGCGAGGTCGAACCTGAACCCATCGACGTGCATCTCCGTCACCCAATACCGCAGCGAATCCATGAGCAGCTGCAAGACATTGGGGTGGCGCATGTTCAGGCTGTTGCCGGTGCCCGTGTAGTCCATGTAGTGACGCTCGTCGCCTTCGACGAGGCGGTAGTACGACACGTTGTCGATGCCTTTGAACGAGAGCGTCGGGCCGAGGTGGTTGCCCTCGGCGGTGTGGTTGTACACCACGTCGAGGATGACCTCGATGCCAGCTTCGTGCATCGCCTTCACCATCGACTTGAACTCCCGAACCTGCTCGCCGTCCGAGCCACTGGAGCTGTAGGCGGCGTGCGGCGCGAAGTAGCCGATGGAGTTGTAGCCCCAGTAGTTGTGCAGACCTTTGTCCTGGAGGGTGTGGTCGTCGACGAACTGGTGCACGGGGAGCAGCTCGATGGCCGTCACCCCGAGGAGGTGGAGGTGCTCGATGGCCTCGGGGCGGGCCAGACCGGCGTACGTCCCTCGAAGCTCTTCCGGGATCGTCGGGTGCAGCTGGGTGAAGCCTTTGACGTGGACTTCGTAGATCATCGACTCGTGCAACGGGGTGCGAGGCCGTTCGTCGCCCGTCCAATCGAACTCGTCGCTGACAACGACCGACTTGGGGATGAACGGGGCGCTGTCGAGGGCGTTGGTGGCCAGGTCCTTCTCGTCGCCCTCGAAGTGGTAGCCGTAGACGGCTTCGTCCCAGAGGACATCGCCGTCGATGGCCTTGGCATACGGATCGATCAGCAGCTTCTCGGCATTGAACCGCTGGCCCGAGGCCGGATCGAAGTCCCCGTGCACCCGGAACCCGTAGCGCTGGCCCGCCCCGACGCCGGGCACGTACCCGTGGAAACGGTGGGCCGTGACCTCGGGAAGTCGCAGCCGCGTCTCCTGCCCTTCCGCATCGAAGAGGCACAGGTCGACGCACTCGCCCCGTTCGGAGAACAGCGAGAAGTTGGTTCCCTCGGCATCGGGGGTCGCGCCCAGGGGGTAGGGGCGGCCGGGCCAAACGTCCATCAAGGGGCGCTACCCCGTCTGGCCATGCGGCCAACCGGGTCTTCGGTCACGACAGGGGGTCGATGCCGGGGGGTACCGGCGCGAACTCGGCCAACGCTTCGCGGCCGATCGCCCCTGAAGTCAACGAGCCCGAGGCCGTCGGCACCTCGATGGGCGCCCCGTTCAGGGTGAATTTCACCCCGGTGACGCCGGGGATCTCGGTGGCCGTGAACACGATCTGAGCCAGCCCGAGCACCTGCTCGGACGTCGACCCCTGGATGAACTCGGCGTCGAGGTCGACCAGATAGGTGGCGGCATCGATCGACCTCGCCTGGATGCCGGCGGCGGGATTGATCGACGAGCGGATGCCCTGGCTGGCTTCCTCCGCCAACGTCCCGAACACGAGCGCCGTCAACGACTTGGCCACGGTGCTGGGAGCATTCACCTCCCGCACCACTGGGAACATCCGTCCACCCTGGACGAAGAACACGAAGACGGCGGCTTTGGGGGTCGAGGGGGTCGGTGGTGCCGTCGTGGTCGTCGCCGCTGCGACTTCCTCGAGCAGGCCGAAGGGCACCCCATCCTCCGGCAGCGCCCTCGGCTCGGAATCGCGCCGCACGCCGCAGGCACCACCGACCATGACGGCGGCGAGGGCGACGATGACGACCGACAGGAGGCGCGGCCTCAAGTTTTCGTAACTCCGTGGGGGGGCGCCGCGGGGATCTCGACCACGAATCGAGCGCCACGACCGTTCGGTCCGTCCTCGACCCACACCTCACCTCCGTGCAGATGCACGTGCTCCGCCACCAGAGCGAGGCCGAGACCCGATCCTCCTCCGGCGCCGCGCCGACCGGCCGCCGAACCCCGGAAGAACCGGTCGAACACCATTCGCCGTTCCGCCGGTGGCACGCCGGTGCCCTGGTCGTCGACGAGCACCCGCACCGATCCGTCCTGGCGGGTGACGACCACCTCGGTGGCCCCGCCGCCATAGGCCGCAGCGTTCTCGACCAGGTTGGCCACGACCCGTTCGAGGCGCCGTTTGTCACCGAGCACGGTGGCCCCCTCGTTCCCGGTGTCGACGCGCAGGGGCACGCCGGCGGCTGAGCGCCCGATGGCGTGGCGGACGAGGTCGCGCAGGTCGACCTCCTCGACCGCGAACTCAGCCACGCCGGCGTCGAAGCGGGAGATCTCGAGAAGGTCTTCGACGAGGCGGTGGAACCGCTGCACGTCGGCATCGAGCAGGTCGAGGGCCGACTGGGCACGGGGGCTGAGTTCGTCTCGGCGGCCCCGTAGGACGTCGAGTGACGTCGAGAGCGTCGTCAGGGGCGAGCGCAGCTCGTGGCTCACATCCGAGGCGAAGCGGGCGTCGCGCTCGATGCGGTCGGACAACGCGTCGACCATTGCATTGAACGACGTCGTCAGGGGCGCGAGATCTTTGTCGGCCGGCGCCACCAGCCGCGTGTCGAGCGAGCCGCGAGAGATGGCGGCGGCGGCGTCGGAGACGCTCGACAGGGGGCGCAGCACGCGTGCGCTGGCCCACCGTCCGACGGCCGCTCCGGCCATCGTCGTCAACAGCGCCGCCCCGGCCAGCGAGAACCCCAGAACCTCGAGCGTGCGGTCGACCTCGGCCAGCGAGAACGCCTCGAAGAACTCGTCACCACCACGGGGGATCGGGATGCCGATGGCCAGCCACGGCTCCCCGCCCGCCTCGAAGCGTTGGCGAGCCGGGCGGCCGTCGGCGACCTCGCTTCGCAACGCCGCGGGGATGGCGTCGCGTCCGACGACGAGGCTGTTGGCGAACCACCGATCGTCGATGTGCAGCACGACGCCGCCGCGGCCCGGGCTCTCGAGGGCGGCGAGGATCTGGGTGATGCCCGCCGTCTCCGTCGCCCGCAGTCCGTCGCGCGCCAGCCGGGCGTTGACGAAGGCTTGGCTGACCGCGCTCTCCTCACGTTGTTGCACGAGGTTGCTGCGCACGAGCCCGTAAGTCAGCACCGACAGGATCGTCGAGAGGGCCAGCGCGCCCAGGGCGAACGCGACGGTGACGCGAGCTCGCAGCCCGAGTTGGCTGGGCCGCCCGAGCGCTGTCACCACATCACGGCTGCAGCTTGTAGCCCAGGCCGCGCACCGTGACGACGAAGCGAGGTTCGGCGGGGTCGGGCTCGACCTTGGCCCGCAGACGGCGCACGTGCACGTCGACCAGCCGGCCGTCGCCGAAGTACCCGTAGCCCCACACCCGGTCGAGCAGCTGCTCGCGACTCAGGATCTTGTTGGGGTTCGACGCCAACTCGCACAGCAGCTTGAACTCGGTCTTGGTGAGATGGATCTCCACGCCGTCGCGACGCACGACGCCCGCCTCGGAGAGGATTTCGAGCCCCTCGAACGTCATCACCGCCGGGCTGTGGTCGTTCGTGCGGACCCGGCGCAGCAGGGCCCGGATGCGGGCCGAGAGTTCCTTGGCCACGAACGGCTTGGTCACGTAGTCGTCGGCCCCGGCCTCGAGACCGGTGACGACGTCGGTGGTGTCGGTGCGGGCCGTGACCATCACGATGGGCACGTCGCTGGCCGCTCGAATGGCTCGACAGACGTCGAAGCCGTCGATCCCGGGGAGCATGACGTCGATGAGCACGACGTCGACCGGATCGCGAGGGAATACGTCGAGCGCTTCTTCTCCGCTGGCCGCTTCGGCCACCTGGTACCCCTCATCCTCGAGGGCCAGCCGCACCGCGGAACGAATCCGCTCGTCGTCCTCGATGATCAGGATCCGTCCGCTCACCCGACCATTGTCCTCCACGAACCGAGCCCGTCCCCGAAAAGCCCTGTCATCCAGGAAAATTCGGTCGGACCCTCAACCCTCGACGCGTCCTCCCGATTGGAGAAGGTGGACGCACCCGGCAACGGGTTGCTCCTGCAGTACCCCCGTCTCGCCCGTCTTGGTCACCGGGCGCGACGGGGGTCTCTGCTTCATTGGCTCGCTTCGCAGAAGCGTGCTCCGCTCGCGTGCCGGCTGCTCGCTGGCGCTCCCTACGCCGGCCGCACGGGGCCGACAATTGTGGCCTGCGGTTCTCGTATTCGGGTGGAGGTGATGGGAATCGAACCCACGGCCTCGACATTGCGAACGTCGCGCTCTACCAACTGAGCCACACCCCCGAAGGAGCCACCACGTTACCCGGAGCTAGTTGACCGAGCGACGGAGCAGCAGTGCCGACTCGGGGCTGGCGTGGGCCGGCAGGAACCGGACCTTCATCTCCCGCTCGGCGGCCTGGTTGCGCAGGAACACGAGAGCGCACACGTAGGCGGCGAACAGCACGTCGACGGCGACATGCATCATCCAGAGGATGCGAAGTTGGGGGATGACCCCGAGCACGAGGGTGCCGGCCATGACGGCGAGCAGACCGACGAAGATCTCACGGCGGCGCTTGACCGTCGAGCGGCTGCGCCCGAGGCGCAGGGTGCCAGATGACGCGGCGGCCGTGCCTTGGCGGATCGGGACGACCCGGGCGTACGGCGACGCCGGCTGGCCGACAGGAGAGGACTTGGAGAGCACGTGCAACTGGCGACGGAAGTCGCTGATCGAACCGGAGGGACGATGCTCAGACCGAGCCTTGAGGATCGGGGGCAACAGGAAAGCCGCCCACACCGCGGCGAGCACGATCAGAACCACGACGCCCAAACTCCCTCGACCGACCTCTCTCTGCTCGGGAATGTAACGGACACCCCTCGTTCAGGGGTGGATGGTGGTAGTACTTCGCCACCGCAAAGCGGACACCTTCCTAGTACGGGAGGTTGCCCCGCGCCACTTGGTGCTAACTGTAGCTAGCACCTTACCACTACTGAAACGACGAGGTCCCCGAACCGTTGGTGTCGGGCTCGCGGCGCCAGATGCCCGACCGTCCGCCCGTCTTCTCCCAGAGGGCGACCTCGCCGATGGTCATCGAGCGATCGGTCGACTTGCACATGTCATAGATGGTGAGGGCCGCCACCGAGCAGGCCACCAACGCCTCCATCTCGACCCCGGTGCGGTCGACCGTCTCGACCATGCTCTCGATCTCGATGAAGTCATCGTCGAGATGGAAGTTCACATAGACCGAACTGATGCTCAGCTGATGGCAGAGCGGAATGAGGTCGGGGGTGCGTTTGGCCGCCTGGATCCCCGCAACCCTGGCCACGGTGAGCACGTCGCCCTTGGTGACGGCGTTGCTGGCCACCTTGGCCGTCGTCTCCGGCAGCATGAAGACCTTGCCCCGGGCGATCGCCCGTCGGTGGGTCGGCTCCTTGGGTGTGACATCCACCATGCGTGCACGGCCCAGCGGATCCAGGTGGGTGAAGCCCCGGTCGGTCATATCGGCCGGAGTCTAAGCCTGTCCTCAGCCGCCGATCTGGGACATCGATCGAGGCGGCTTGATGAAGGTGACCTGGCCGATCGAGTGGCCGGCCCACTTGCTGCCGACGTTCGACTGGATGGCCGCCGCCAGCTCGTCATCGGTGCCTCCGTTCCGCAGGAGGCCCCGCAGGTCGGTCTCGTCGACGGCGAAGAGGCAGTTGCGGAACTCGCCTTCGGCGGTGAGCCGCACGCGGTCGCAGTCTCCGCAGAACGACCGGGTGACCGAGGCGATGACCCCGATCTCGCCCTGGCCGTCGGCGTAGCGGAAGCGCTCGGCCGGCTGGCTCCCTCGGCCGGGCACCGCGTCGAGGGGATACACGGAGGCGATGGTGCGAACGATCTCGTCGTAGGTCACGACCGTCTCGGCGTTCCAGGCGCCTTGGGCGTCGAGGGGCATCCACTCGATGAAGCGGATGCCGATGCCCCGCTCACGCCCGAAGGTGGCGAAGTCGACGATCTCGTCGTCGTTCACGCCCCGCATCAACACCACGTTGATCTTGACCGGATCGAAGCCGGCGGCGATGGCGGCGTCGATACCGGCCAGCACCTCGTCGAGGCGGTCGCGTTTGGTCAGGGCCA
>JBKJLU010000234.1:0-3270 GCA_046596815.1 Acidimicrobiales bacterium
CGCCGAGCACGGCGTCGCGGTCGCCGAGGTCGACGGCCCCCCGGGCGGACTCGGCCGCCAACGCCTCCACCAACGACGCGTCGAGGTCGTCGGCCGCGAAGTCGCACCGCTCGAACACGCCGTGCACGAACGTTCCCACGTCGGCCCCCGCCCGCATGACCCCGAGCGGTACCTCCAGCGCCAGCAACGGATCGGTACCACCACCCGACGCCGCGGGGACGACCTCGACCGCCTCTTCATCGGTCACCGCTGGCTCCTCGGCCTCGCTGCCCACCGGCGCCACCGGGGCCACGTCGTGGGCGGCCTCGGTCAGCGCCGAGTACGACGTCCGCCGCCACGTCGGGTCGAGCGTCCGGCCGAACGTGGCCACCGCCAACGACGCCGGCGCCACCACCGCCGCCGTCCCGTCCCCGGCCCACCGCACGCCGCCGGCCGCCGCTGTCACCCGTTCCACGGCGATGCACCCGGCCGGCGCCGATGCCGCCAATTCCGCCAACCGGGCCGACGCCGCCGCGTCGCCCGCCAACTTGCCGAGCGTCGGCACCGACCCGTCGGCTTCCCGGCAGAACAGCAACCGGCAAAGGCTGGACTGCGCGGCGACCCCGGTGGGGGCCCACCACACGACGGCCTGGTGCTTGGCCCGGGTCAGCGCGACGTACAAGAGCCGCAGCTCCTCACCACGCGCCTCGACGAGGCGGGCGCGCTTCGCCGGCGAGTCGCGGTCGCCGCTCACGTCGACCGTGCGCCGGTCGTCGGCCGAGGCGTCGTGGAACACCGGCGGGTCCTTGTCGTTGATCGGCCCCGGACTCCACAGGTAGGGGCAATAGACGACGGGGAACTCGAGGCCCTTGCTGCGGAACACGGTCAGCACCTGGACGGCCTCGGCGTCGGACTCGAGGCGGCGGGTGCGGTCCTCCGGGGCGACCTCGTCGTCGGCCTCCTCCATGCGGGTGTGCAGCCAGGCCACCAGCGCGTTGACGCCGAGTTGGTCGGCCGTGGCCGCCTCGTGCAGGAGCTGGACGACGTGGCGCAGATCGGTCAACAACCGCTCGCCTCCACTGCGGGACAACAGTCGAGCCGCCAGCGCGCCCCGCCGCGAGGCCAGCTCGAACAGCGCGGCCACGCCCCGCCGGCGCATCACCCCGGCCCACCGGTGCAACTGCGCGTGCACCGTCTCCCATTCGAGGTCGGTGGCCGACGCCACCTCGGTCGCCGTCCATCCGAAGAACGAGGTCAGCGCCACGGCCCGCACCGGCGTCACCGACGAAGGACGCTCGAGCGCCTGCAACAACCGCCACCAGTCGCGCGCCGCCGCCGTCTCGAACACGCTCCCGGCGCTGTTCACCACCGCCGGTACCCCGACGTCGTCGAGGGCGTCGCGCACCCGCAGCGCGTCGGCGTTGCGCTGCACGAGGACGGCGATGTGGCCGGGACGGACCGAATCTGCATCGATCGTCGCCTTCGACGACAGCAGCCGCACCACGTCGGCGGCCAGGTCGGCGGCGATCACGGCCCGGGCCGGATCGGTTTGCAGCTCCTTCGTCTTCGCCGTGAGCGGCGCCAGCCCGTCCTCTCGGTGCACCATCCGGAACCGCAGCGGCGCGCCGACCGCGTCGCCGACGAGCCGACGGGCGCTTCCGCCGACGGCGGCCGCAACCTTGCGGTAGGCGATGCCGGAGTGGCCGAGCGTCACCTCGTCGAACACGACGTCGTAGGCATCGAGCAGGGCCTGGTCGCTGCGCCAGTTCGTGGCCAGCGTCGCCCTCTGCCCGGCCACCGCAGCCGCTCGGAGGTAGGAATACACGTCGGCCCCTCGGAAGGCGTAGATCGCCTGTTTGGGGTCGCCGATGAGCACGAGCGTCGACGACGCCCCGTCGTCGACGAAGGCCCGCTGCAGGATCTGCCACTGGATCGGATCGGTGTCCTGGAACTCGTCGACCAGCGCCACCCGATACCGCGCCCGCAGCCGGCCGACGGCCACGTCGCCCCGCACCGGGTCGACCAGCGTGTCCCGCAATCGCGTCAACAGGTCGTCAAAGGTGACCTCACCGGCCAGCCGCCGGCGCCGAGCCACTTCGTCGCGCACCCGCTCGGCGAACGCCCGCCGCGCGTCGGGCTCCGGCCCCGTCTCGGGGGTATGGATGGCGGCATCCGGATTGGCCACGACCTGGTGGGCGATGCGGCGGGCCACATCCACGCTGAACGCCGGCGCCTCCTGCGACCGTCCGAACTTCCGGACGTAGAAGTCGGCCACGACCTCCTCGATCAGATCGCGAGGATCTTCGACGAACGTGGCGTCGCGGTCGGCGTCACCGGAGACGCCCAGTCCGGTCAGCACCCGCTGGCAGAAGGCATGGGTCGTGTCGATGGTGGCGGCCTCGAAGTTGGCCAGCGCCGTGCGCAGACGATCGCGCCGCGCCCGCACCTCGTCGTCGGTCGCATCGGCCAGGTGCACCAGCAGTTCGTCGGACGGATCGGTCGCACCACCGCCGAGCACCCGCGTCAGTCCGACCTCGGCCGACACCATCCGCTCGCGCACCCGGTGACGCAGCTCGCCCGTGGCCATCCGGGTGAAGGTGATGAGCAACAACTGTTCGAGGGGCAGCGCTTCCTCGGCCACGTAGCGGGTGGCGAGGGCGGCGATGGTGAACGTCTTGCCCGTGCCGGCGCTGGCCTCGAGCACGGTCACGCCGGTCGGCAACGGGCCACAGATCTCGAACGGGGCGTCGCTCACTTGGCGTGCCCCAGTTCTTCGGCATCGAGGAGCCCGTCCCACAGGCGACGGGCGTAGCGACCGAAGCGGGTCGCCTCCTCGGCGCTCCAGCCTTCGCCGTCCTCACCGTCACACAGGGGCAGGGCGAGCAGATCGTCGAACGTGACCTGCCCGCCGTAGATGAGGACGTGCTCGGCGTCGGCGTCCTCGCCCCCGAACATCTCGCCGGCCCACGCCTTGGCCGCCATCGACGCCGGATCCTTGCGGTTGCGAACCGCCTCAGCCCATGCGCACGACGTGACGCAGGCGATCGGGAGCGGCTCGCACATCCCCCGGTCGTAGAGGGCCACCAGCTCGTGCAGGTGCCTCCTGGCGGCGTCCGCATCGATGAAGGGAGCGAACGTGGACGTGGTGGTGTTCGCCCCCCTGGCGTTGCTGCGACCGATGGAGACCACCGACAACCCATCGTCCGGACGGCCGGCGGACAGGGCCAGGAACCGCACCCACGCCGCGACCCGGTGCTTCGCCGCGATCTTCGAATAGAACACCGTGCGCAC
>JBKJLU010000380.1:0-3927 GCA_046596815.1 Acidimicrobiales bacterium
GGTCGGGGTGACCGGTGCCCTGCTCACCGCATTGCTGCGCTCGAAACGCTTCACCTACGAGGCCCGAGACGGATCGATGGCCGTCTACCGCTGTGTGGAACCGCCCTCGCCGGTGGCCAACGCCGGTCGCCAACTCGCCCAACTCCCCTGGTTCGCCCGCAACGTCGTCATCAAGGCCCTCATCCTCGCCCGGCTGGGCCGCTTCACCCCCCTGCTCGGCCACCGAACGGCCGACTGGCCCTACTGACGCGGGGGAAGAGGCGGTCGCGGATGCCCCACCACGTCACCAGGAGCATTTCTTCGGCCATCACCGATGCCGACATCTTCGATGCGCCGCGGATGCGGTCGGTGAAGACGATCGGCACCTCGTCGATGGCGGATTGTCGCCGGGAGACGCGATACGCCGTTTCGATCTGGAAGCCGTAGCCCTTGGCCCGGGTGGAGAAGACGTCGATGGCCTTGAGCGCATCGGCCTGGTAGGCCCGGAACCCGGCGGTGGCATCGTGGATCGTCATGCCCAAGGCGAAGCAGGCGTAGCGGTTGCCGTAGCGGCTCAGCGCTCGCCGGTACCACGCCCAATGGGGCACGGACCCGCCCGGGATGTAGCGAGATCCGATGGCCAGATCGGCACCGCGGTCGACCTGTTCGAGCAGGCGGGGGATGTCGTTGGCGTCGTGCGACAGATCCGCGTCCATCTGCATCAAAACCTCGTAACCCCGCTCGAGGCCGACCCGGAACCCGTGGCGGTAGGCGTTCCCCAGGCCGTCCTTGCGGTCGCGGACGATCACGTCGATCTGCCCGATCTCGGCCCCGGTCGCCCGGGCGATGGCGGCGGTGCCGTCCGGACTGTTGTCGTCCATGACCAGGATGTCGACATTGGGGGCTGCAGCCCGCACGCGCCGAAGGGCCTCGTCGATGTTCAGCGCTTCCTCGTACGTCGGGAGGACGACCAGCGTGCGCACCCGCCGAAAGCTACCGGCAGCGGCGATACAGCTCGTAAAGGCCGCGCCCGAAGAGACCCGTGCCGAAGGATCCGACCTGGCAGAAGTCGCGGGCCACCACCTGGTTGGGTTCATCCGGCCCGAACTCTCGCGAGTCGTTGGGCTCGACCCAGTCGTCGCGTACCGACGAGAGGATGAGGATGTCGGCGGCGGCGATCTCGTCGGCCATCCCCGAATCCGGCGCATTGGCGACACCCGGATCCATTTCGATGAAGCGCGTGGCCGGCGGCAGATCGGGCAACAGGTGGTAGAGGAAGGCCTCGCTGTAGGGCGTTTTCCTGAGGTCGGCGGTGCCGACGAAGAGGCGATCGCCCGGCGCCGACACCCGGTCGACGGCCAAGAGGAGCTGATCAACGGCGGTCACGGCGTCGGCCCGTCCGTAATAGAAGACGCGACCGTCGTGACGCATGGCGTGGGACTCGTCGCCGATGCCGGCGCTGCGCGTCACTGCGTGGGCATAGCTCCGCCAGGTGAAGTGGGGCACCAGGACCAGGGTGGCGACGAGGGGAACGAGGGCCGCAGCCACCACGTACAACCGAGGGCGCTGGCGGCCCCGCCACAGCTCGACGAATGCCGCGGGGAGGAGGCCGAAGGGAACGCAACTCACCCATGCGAGGTGGGTCGAGTCGGCCCGCTGCAGCGCTTGAGGCAGCAACCCCAACGCGAACAGCGCCATGACCAGGAGTCGCCGTCGACCGTGGCGCGCCGCCTTCACGCCCGCGACGACGAGCACCACCACCGACAGCATCAACAGGGCGAGCCAGAGGGAGAGTTGTGCCGGCGAAGGCGGCGTGGGGAAAGGCCAGGGCGGCTCTTCCAGCAAGCCGGCGCGCTGCAGGAATCCGTCGAAGCGATCCCATGACGGCGGTAGCGGAAGGGCCCGCCCACCCCGCAACTCGAAGACCGGTTCGATGACGAGGCCCCGGACGACGTTGCCAGGGCCGGCCATGGCGAGGTGCACGAGGTAGGGCGACACCCCGGCCGCCACTGCAGCCAGGTACCGGACGCGGCCGGGACGGTCGAGGGTGACGAACACCACCAACCCGGAGAGACCGAGCGCCACCGCAAGGTCGGGGCGGTAGAGCAGCGCCATCCCGGCGAGCAGGCCGGCGGCGACCAGCAGACGCGATCGGCGGTCGGGCTCGTCGAGCGCTCGGACAGCCAGGTGCACCGACCAGAGCCCGAACCCGACGGCGCCCACCCAGGCCAGGGCCGTCAACCCGATCGGCGGCACGACGATGATGGCGGTCATCGTCGCTCCCGCCGTCGCCAACCACCGGCCCCACGGCCGCACCAACGCAAAGACTCCGAAGACGGCGCCGAGCAACTGCAACAGGCCGACGGCCCGCTCGACACCGATGGACGTGCCAAAGGCCCGGAACGCGGCCGCTAGCACCCAGAGGCTCCCCGGCCCATAGAGGTGGAGGAAGTCTCGGTTGGCCACCTGCCCCCGCAACACGAGTTCAGGGAAGGCGAGCATGAAGCCCTCTTCCATGGGCGGCCCGGGGGCGCGCCACAACCACCCGATCGGCAGGAGGCACACTGCGAGCACGATCGCCGGCGCCACCCACCGCCGCGAGTCCCGGACGGTCAGCACCACCGCCGGAGGGTAGTGGTCAGGGAGTGGTTGCGTAGCGCCGTTGGTAGAGTCGCCCGCCATGCTCGCCTTCGAGCGCCAGCTCGTGGCTGCCCTCACCGTCGCCGTCGATCCAGAGGTGCGGACCGGCGTCGAGCGATTCGTCGAAGGAAGCCTCGACGACATGCCTGAGTTCCTCCGCCTCGGCGTGATCGGTGAATCCCTGGTGCTCTCCGTCCTGGCCACGATGGCCCGACGAGACCCGAGGACAGTGGTGCGACTCCTCGACCGCAGCCCCGTCGCCCTCCTGCGCCAGTACGTCCGTCTCTTCCGCTCGCTCGTGCTCTTCGCCGAACTCGAACTCGGGCCCACCCCCGAACCGCACGCCGGCGCATGAAGCGGACATCGCGCATCATCGATACCGAGGTCCTGATCATCGGGTCGGGGGCCGGCGGAGCCACGACGGCGGCGGTGCTGGCCGAAGCCGGAAGGCGGGTGACCGTCGTCGAAGAAGGCCCGTGGATCGACCCGGATGCGGTCGAGCCGTTCTCGATAGAGGAAATGGTGCGCAAGTACCGCCACCACGGGAGTTCGGCGGCACTCGGCTCGCCTCCCATCGCCTACGCCGAGGGACGGTGCGTCGGCGGGAGCACCGAGGTCAACAGCGGCTTGTGGAACCGGCTCCCCGACTACCTCGCCGAGGAGTGGGCGCGGACCTACGACATCGACGAGTTCAGCCCGTCCGCGCTCGACGCCTACGCCCAGCGGGTCGAGTCGTGGCAGTCGGTGAGCAAGGTGCCGGGGGCGCCTCCGTTGTCGTCGGCACTGCTCGAGCGGGGCGCCGCCAAATTGGGGTGGCGCTCGGTCGAGTTCTCCCGCGTGTTCCGCTACGAGGCGGGCGTGGCCGACGCCACCCGCGGCGTCAAGCAGACCATGGCCCGCACCCAGATCCCCCGGGCGATCGCCGCCGGCGCCACCCTGTTGCCCGATTGCCGGGTCGTGCGCTTGGAGCGCAAGGGCCCCCGGATCATCGGCGCCTTCTGTCGCCACCAAACCGCCGACGGCGGCCCCGACGAGGACGTCGTCGTCCGCGCCGACCATGTCTTCGTGTGCGGGGGAGCCATCCAGACCCCAGCGCTGTTGCAGCGCAGCGGCATCCACCGTCGGATCGGATCGGGACTGAAGCTGCATCCGACCATCAAGATCGCGGCCCGCTTCCCGCACCTACTCGATCACGACAGCATCCCGATGCACCGGGTGATCGAGTTCGCGCCCAACCTCACGATCGGCGGCTCGGCCAGCCGCCGTGGTCACATCGGTCTGGCGCTGGCCGACTCGGGCCTCGACCAC
>JBKJLU010000071.1:0-5185 GCA_046596815.1 Acidimicrobiales bacterium
CGGCCAGTGGCCGCAGACGCCGCCCAAGGTCTTCACTCGTGACGGAGCCGTCTTCACCTCCGACAATCCGGCAGGTGGACCGCAGGCCACGCCGCACGACGCCGACAAGCACAAGCACGACCCGGCCAAGCGCTGCCTCAGCTGTCCCTGATCACCACAGAGTGAGGACATGTCCCGAGTAGTTTGCTCGGGACATGTCCCATCTGCGGTGGCACGGTGCCCGCCCGGAGCTGCACCGCCCCGTCCTCCTGGCTGCCTTCGAGGGCTGGAACGATGCGGGGGAGTCGGCGACGACGGCGGTGAAGTACCTGGCCCGGTCGCTCGACGGACGCCGGGTGGCCTCGATCGACGCCGAGGAGTTCTACGACTTCACCGTGGCCCGGCCCTCCGTGCGACTCACCGAGGGGATGACGCGGGCCATCGACTGGCCCGACCCCCAGGTGGAGGTGGCCCACCTCCCCAACGGACGCGACCTCGTGCTGCTCACCGGCATCGAGCCGGCGCTGCGCTGGCGCACGTTCACGGCCGAGATCGTCGATCTGGCCTCGGGTCTCGGCGTCGAGATGGCCCTGACCCTGGGCGCGCTGTTGGCCGACGTCCCCCACACCCGTCCGGTGCGGGTCACGGGCACGGCCACCGACCCGGATCTCGTGGCCGAACTCGGATTCACCCGCTCGCGCTACGAAGGCCCGACGGGCATCCTCAGCATCCTGCTCGCCGGCTGCGCCGAGGCCGGCATACGGGCGGCGTCGTTGTGGGCGACGACCCCCCACTACCTGCGCGAGACCCCGTCGCCCAAAGCTGCGCTGGCCCTCGTCCACCGGGTCGGCGGGTTGCTCGACTTCTCGGTCGACACCACCGACCTCGAGATCTCCTCGGCCGCCTACGAGCGTCAGGTCGACGACATGCTGGCCGGCGAGGACGACGTCGCCGACTACGTGCGCCGCCTCGAGGAGGACGGTCTCGACGAGGACATGGAGGACTCGACGTCCATGGACCCGGCCGAGGCCTTCGAGATCCCGACCCCCGAGGCCCTCGCCGCCGAGGTCGAGCGCTTCCTCCGTGACCAGAATTCCCCTGGCACCGACTGACTAGGCCGCTCTAGTCCCTCCGCTTCTGGGAGAAATGGCCTCCAGCGCGCCGGGCCCGCGCGCCGATCACCTCCTAGGAGAAGAGGGAGGTGCGCGTGAGGTCCGGGTCAGACGATGGCTTCACGCTGGTCGAGCTGATGGCTGCCCTCACCGTGCTCGCCATCGGCATCGTCGGGACGATCGGTGTCATGAACAGTGCGATCGGCGTCGCCGGGACGACGGGGGCGCGCTCGAAGGGCGTCGCCGTGGCCTCGAAACACATCGAGACCCTGCGGGCCGTTCCCTACGACCAACTCTGGACGACGGCCGTGGCTCCCAACGCCGACCTCCCCAGTCCCATCGAAGACCGCGTGGGCAACCGGCCCTATTACGTCATCAGGGTCGTCACCAAGGTCACCGAGGCCACCGCGCCCCAGCCCAACACCGCGGGCACCCCTCGGCCCAACGCCTACCTGAAGGGCTTCGTCTCGGTCACATGGACGGACGGGTCCGGCGCCCACGAGGTCCACCAGACGACCCTCATCTATCCCGGGGGCAAGGGGCTGTACGACGTCTCCGGGACCGTCGCCCCGACCGGGAGTGGCGGCACCCCCGATCCGCCGCTGTCGCTGGTGGGGACGCCCGTGGCGACGGCCACGGCGGTCGACCTGGTGTGGGTCCCGCCGGCGCCGACGGTCTCGAAGCCGGCGGTGGCGAGTTACGTGGTGCAGTACTCGCCCGACCCCGCCTTCCCCTCGGCCAACGTGCAGGAGGTGGCGGCCACCATTCCAGCGGCGGTCACTGTGTTTCGCGTCACCGACCTGGCCGCCGGGACGGGCTACTACTTCCGCATCTCTTCCAAGGCGGCCAACGGCAGCCTGTCGACGACGGCCGCCCAATCGGCCCAGGTCATTACCGCCGGTTCAGCAGCGGTGACCTGCGCGGTGGGCACCGCATCGGTCACGCCGTCGGCCGTCAACAAGAAGAACGCCTCGGATGGTGGAGGCCTCGAGACCAGCCCCCAGGTCGTCGTCAACACCTTCGGGGTTTGCACCGGCACCACCTTCCGAATGGAGTACTCACCCAGCGCCGGAATCAACAAGGACATCGAGCTCACCGCCGGAGCATCAGGCACGTTCAGCGGCACCATTCCCGGCCTGAACAACTGGGACGTCGGCGATCACGACGTCAAGATCTTCAGCTACGCCGCTTCGGTCAAGACGAGCCGTGCGACCTTGCGGCTCACCGTCTGCGCCCATAACAAGCGGACGTGTCCGTGAGGAACCGGCCCCTGACCGGACGACCCGAGTCGGGCTTCACGCTGGTCGAACTCATGATCACGATGATGTTGCTGACCACGGTGATGGCGGCCATCTTCGGGGTGTTGGAGAGCCAGACCCGCACCGAGCGCCGGGTGCAGATCTTCGCTGACAACCAGGAGGTACTGCGCCAGGCCATCGTGGCCATGCAGCGCGACATCCGATCGTCCGAGCCGTTGAAGAAGCTGGCCACATCGCCGGAGTTCGCGCTGCGCATCGAACTCGACGTCTACGAGAAGATCACCGATCCCGCACCCATCGCCATCCGCTGGATCGTCGACACCTCGACGGCCGAACTGCGCCGCGAGGTCGTCGGCATCGGCACGACCCCGACCGCCGTGACCCACCGGGTGAGCGGTGTGGCCAACAGCTACGCCGTCCCCCTCTTCACCTTCTACAACGCCAACAGCACGGCGGCCATCCCGACGACCACGACGTCGATCGCGGGCTCGCCCGACCCCGGCGAATACAACCTGGCCACGGCCAACCCCGCCGACATCGCCAACTGCGCCGTGCGCATCCGCATCAACCTCGTTGCCGCGCCGACACCGGGCCCCGCCCCGGCACGGCTGGTCTCGGATGCCCAGCTCCGCAACCGGTTGCCCGGCGGCACCGGATGCCCGGGCGTGAACCTGACTGGCGTCGGATGACCCGGTTCACGACGCGCCGCGACGACGGGGATGAAGCCGGGGCGGCGCTGGTCATGTCGATCATCGTCATGCTGATCCTCTCAACCCTCTCCACGGCAGTGCTGATGCGAACCCTCTCCGTGCTGAACTTCGTGCGCGCCGGACAGGACTACGACGCCGCGCTGGCCGCCGCCGACTCCGGCGTGGCCGACGCCCTCTTCAAGATCGACCAGAGCGCTCCCGCCAGCTGGTCGGCGACCGGCAATGCCGGGTCGGGGACCTTCAGGTACTGGTCCACCAAGATCAGCGACACGGAGTACGTCGTTTCGTCGGCCGGCACCGTGGGCGGATCGAAGCACGGCGTGCAGGTGCGGGTGGTGCGCACGGCCCAGTTCCCCTATGCCCTCTTCTCCAACGGCCCGCTGCATCTGGACGGGGCCGCGTCCGTCGGGAACGTCAAGGTGACCTTTTCCGCCGTTGCCGGCTCGGGGAACGTGCGGGTCGGTTCCAACTCCACCGTGGTCTGCAACGGCACCCTTCCCGACAACGTGTTCATCGACTGGTACCAGACCCAGTCCGAGTGCCCGACGTCGAACGTGACCAAGCTCGCCAAGGCCCGCGACCTCACCATCCGCGTGCCCCCGAAACCCGCCGGGGCGACCGGTACCGACCCGAACTGGGAGTACTGCCCCTTTCCGGGAGGGGTGATCGGGGCGCTGCTGACGACGACGGTCATCCCCGGTGGCGACTACGTCTGTCGCCGTGACATCACCATGCTCGGCACCGTGGTGCCGGCACCGACCGGACTCCCGGTGAAGCTCCACCTCCTCCCCACGTTGGAGACCGACGGGGTCACGGTGCTGACACAGCACAAGCTCGACATCTCCGCCGCCATCGTCAACCCCGACCTCTCGGCGACCCGTTTCCAGATCTACAAGGTCGGTGACGCGCCGATCGTCCACAACACGCTCAGCGACGTCCTGACCTTTCGCGGCGTGATGTTCGCCCCAGACACGGCCATGACGATCAACGGCGGCAAATTGTCGTGGGCCGGTTCGACCACGGTCGGCCAGCTGAAGGTCAACGGGGCGCCAAACCTCCAGATCGGCTACGACTTCGACCTCGTGACCTACTTCGGCCCCGACTGGAAGGTCAGCCGCTACCGCGAGATCCCGTCGGCCGAGGCCTCGTTCTTCACACCCTGATGAGAACCCTGAAGCACGGCCGCCGACCGGCCGATAAGAAAGGCGTGGCCATCGAGCACCGCGTCCGGGAACAAGGGCATGCGGACGCCATCGGCCTGCACCACGCCATGCAGGCCATTGACGAAGACGACACCGCGGCCCACGTCGCGCCGGCCCCGCCGGTGGAAGCGGCCCCGCCGATGGAAGCGGCCCCGCCGGTGGAAGACGACGGGCAGTCGATCGACGCCATCCGGGCCCGTCTGGCCGCACGCGGGCTGGTCGTGCAGGGACCGGCGGTCATCGTGCCCGACGCCCCGCCGCCGTCCGAACGGCCGGTCGTGCTCGACGACGTGCTCGCCGAAGCCGAGGGCGACGCCCATCCGAACGCCGTCGCCGAAGACGACTGGGACATCGCCTCCGACGACGGAGCCCTCGTCTCCGTTGCCTGCCCGCAGTGCCGCGGCACCCAGCTGACGCCGGGCGACATCACCCGCTTCCGCTGCCGTGCGTGCGAGCGGGCGTGGCGATGGGCCGTCTGCGAAAGCTGCGATGAGGTCGGATTCGCCATCGAGCGCCAGGAGAGTTGGCGCTGCAAGTGCGGGCACTTCACCCACTCGTGGTGGCGCACGGATGTCGCTCGCCGTGAGGCGCTGGTCGTCGTCGCCCGTCGCCGCGACCTCGCCGCCCGCACCGAACGCGACGTGGTCAGGGCGGGAATGCGCAGGCGGCGCGGCAAGATCATCGCCGGCGCCATGATCGGACTCGTGCTCGTCCTCGGGTTCGTCGCCAATGTGCGGGCCGGCGACCGCACGCCGGCGGCCGGAACGGCGGAGACGTGCCGACAGTTCGAGCGCCTCCGGGCCGACCTCGGCAGCGGCACCCTGTCCGCCCCCGAGCTCTCCACCAGTCTGGCCAACCTCGCCGATGCCGCCGCGGTCGCCGACACGGCCGTCCATGACGCCGCCATCGACCTCGCCGCCGTC
>JBKJLU010000155.1:0-6317 GCA_046596815.1 Acidimicrobiales bacterium
AGGGCTCAGCCCTCGAGCACCGGCCGATACCTCGCGAGGAAGAATTGGAAGAGGCCGAAGGCGGCCAGGCCGAGGGCGACGAGGCCGAGCAGCCAAGGCCCGTAGGCCTTGCCCGCCAGTTGGTGGAGCGCAGCGTCGAGGCCGACGCCCTCGTCCGGCTTGAAGCGGATGGCGGCCCGAACGAGGAACCCGCCGACGAGGAGGTAGGCGGCCATGCGGGCGAGGTGGCCGACGAACCCGAGCTTCGTGGCGAGTTCGCGCTCGCCTTTCGACATCTCGAACTTCTTCAGGTCCTTCTCGAACTTGTGGGAGATGGCCCGCCATCCGTTCCAGGCGCCGATGGCAATGACCACGAAGCCGATGGCGATGACGAGCGGCCGCCCGAACGACCACTCGAGCAGTTTCGCCGTGGCGTCCTGTTGCTCGGATCCGCCCTGCCCCTCCTTCGGCGCGCCTCGCAGGGCCATGGCCACGGCGGTGCCGAAGAAGCCGAGATACAGCACGCCGCGCAGGGCATAGCCGATGCGCTTGACCGTGCTCTTGTCCTCCGGGTTGAGCACCGCCTCGATCAGACGCCACGACGCATAACCGAGGAATCCGACGGCGAGCCCGAGCACGAGGAAGCGTCCGAGAGGCTGGCGGATCAATGCGCCGAGGGCGCCCTTGTGATCGGCCCGCTGAGACTGACCGCCGGTGGCGATCTTCAGGGCCAGCCAGCCGACGACGAGGTGCATGATCCCTCGACTGACGAGGCCCGCCCTGGCCAACCGACCCGGCCACGGGTTGTCGGTCGCCGACCGCTCCGCTCGATCCCGATGCTTCGATGCTGTCGCTGAGGCGCTCACTCCCTCAGCGTTTCCATCGCAGCACCTTTGGCAAACGCTGTTCTTTCGAGCCCTATGGCCGACGGTCGCCGAGTTGCGACTGCAGTTCGAGGAGGAAGGGATTCGTCCGCCGCTCGTGTCCGATGGTGGTGACCTCACCATGGCCCGGCAACACGTTGAGGGCGTCGTCGAGGGGGAGGATCTTGTCGGTCATCGATCCCATGAGCTCGTCGTACGAACCGCCAGGCAGATCGAAGCGGCCGATGGATCCCTTGAAGAGGTGGTCGCCGCTGAAGAGGACGGGGGCCTCGCCCTCGACCTCGAGCAGGAAGCACACCGAACCACGGGTGTGGCCGGGGGTGTGCAGCGCGGTGAAGGTCATGCCGGCGCCGGAGATCCGTTGGCCGTCGGCGATCGACTCGATGACCTCGGGCGGACGCACGTCGAGACCCGCCTGTTCGAGGTATTGGCCGAACCCGCCGCTCGAACCGACCGGGTCGAGGAGCATGTGCAGATCCTCGTCGTGGATGTGCACGGGCACCGGTGCGGGCTGGGCCTTCACCACCTCGGTGACACCGCCGACGTGGTCGACGTGGCCGTGGGTGCTCAGGAGGGCCACCAGCTTGAGTTCGTGGTGGGCCAGCCGGGTGAGGATGGCGGTCGGATCGGGTGGGGCATCGATGAGCACGCACTCGCCGCCCGGTCCTTCAGGGGCGACGATCCACGCATTCGTCGTCGCCAGCCACAGCGGCAGTCCTTCGATCAGCATCGGCGCAGCGTAGGAGCGATCAGCCGACGACCGGAATGGCCCGGAAGCGGCGAATGCGCTCGTGCAGCAGGGCGATGCCGAACAGGGTGAGGGCAGCCCCCGCGAGAAGTCGGAAGTGGAAGGTCTCGCCAAGGAAGGCGACCCCGACGGTGACGGCGACGACCGGCACGATTTGGGTGACGACCGAGGCGCGGGTCGGTCCGAGCTCGGCGATCGATCCATAGTTGAGGACGTAGGCGAAGCCGGTGCCCACGACACCGAGCAGGACGACGGCGAGCACTCGATGGGGCTCGAGGTCGATGCCGTGGACGAACGTCGTCCACAGCGCCACGGGGCCGATGATCAGGGTGCCCATGGTGAGCTGCCCGGCGGACGCAACGAGCGGCGGAATGCCCGACAGGTATCGACGGGCATAGGCGAAGCCCATGCCGTAGCAGGCAGCCGCGCCCACGGCGGCCAGCGCGCCGCCGAGGGATGAGCCCGAGAGGTCGGCGACGCCGATACCGGCGGCGACGGCGACCCCGACGAACCCGAGCACCACCCCCAGGAGTTGTGCCCGCCGCAGGCGCTCACCGAGCAACACCGCCGTCAGCAGTGCGGCGAAGAGCGGCGTCGTCGCATTCAGCACGGCGGTCAGCGCCGAGGTGATGCGCTCCTCGCCCCACGCCAACAACGTGAAGGGCACGGCGCTGTGCACCAGTCCCATCACCACGAAGTGTCGCCATAGTCCGACGTCGCGGGGAATGGTGGCACCGCGAGCCCGCAGCACCAGGTGGATGACCAGACACCCGAGGGCGATGCGGGCTCCGGCAACCGCCGTGGGTGTCATACCCTCGACCGCCACCTTGATGAACAGGAATGACCACCCCCAGATGAGTGCGAGGAGGAGGAGGCGGCGCACGTGCTCAACCTACCGGCGCCCCCGGGCAACTCGGCGCAGCCGAGGGGAGGCTCCTTCTACACTCGCGCCGATGTCCCGTACCGCCATCGAAAGCAAGCTCCGCGAGGTGACCGACCGGCTTCGGCGCGCACGCGAGGAACTGGCCGTGCTCGACGAGCAACTCCTGGTCTTCCGGGAGACCGCCGACGAGACCCGGCTGCAGGCTCTGGTCGACGAATCCCCGCTCTCGGCGTCCGACCACACCGATGCGCAGCGCCACGCTGACGCCAACGAGCGCAGCCGCAACCACCTGGCAACATCGATCGTCGAGTTGGAGCGCTCGAGGGACGACCTGTTAGACCGACTGGTTCTCGAAAGCCGCTGACGGAAATGGAGCGAACCAGTTTGGGTGTGCGCGTGGTGATCGCCGAGGACGAGGCCATCGTTCGACTCGACCTCAAGGAGATCCTCGAAGAAGAGGGATACGACGTCGTCGGTGAAACCGGCCGCGGTGACGAAGCGGTGAAGCTGGTCCGCGAACTCGCGCCGGATCTGGCCATCCTCGACATCAAGATGCCCGGCCAGGACGGGCTCACCGCCGCCCGCGAGATCACGTCCGAGCAAGGCGCGGCGGTGCTCATCCTCACGGCCTTCAGCCAGCGCAACCTGATCGAAGAAGCCCGTGATGCCGGGGTCCTCGCCTACCTCATCAAGCCGTTCCAGCGCAGCGAACTCATTCCCGCCATCGAGGTGGCGCTCGGTCGATTCAACGAGATGAAGGCGCTTCGGGCCGAGGTCGACAATCTCGAGGATCAGCTCGAGACCCGCCGAGCCCTCGACCGCGCCAAGGGCGTGTTGATGGACGAGTGCGGACTCAAGGAAGCCGATGCGTTCTCCTTCATCCAAAAGACGGCGATGACCGAGCGGACCCGCATGAAGGACATTGCCGAGCGCATCATCAAGGGCGATTTGCGGCCGTAGGGGAAGCGCGTCTTAGGCTGACCTAATGCGCCACCGCCGGACCGCTGCCATCATCGCCACCGCCGTTCTCGGGTTGTTCGCCGCCTGCGGCGATGGAGAAGACCGACCTGGTCAGGTCACCAGCGAGTCGGGTGGGAAGGGTTCGGGCAGTGTCTCGGGCAGTTCGTCGAGCGCCGGCGGAGAGCATGGTGGCGGACACAGCGACGAGAAGGACTCGAAGGCGGCCTTTGCATCGGGCGAGGAGACGACGACGGTCGACGTCAAGCTCCAGGACTATGCCTTCGTCGGCGTTCCCTCCACGGTGCAGGGGCCGAACGTCTTGTTCAAGGCGTCGGTCGAGGGTGCGAGCGAGCACGAGCTCGAGGTCGTCGCCGACAGTGGTGAGGATGTCGGCGAGATCCACAGCTTCAAGACGGGCACGTCCAAGGAACTGGCCGTCGTCCTGAAGCCGGGCACCTACACCCTGCAGTGCCTCGTCGAGGAAGGCGCCAAGACCCACGCCGAGCTCGGGATGAAGCAGACGCTGATCGTCTCCTAACTTGAGCGTCCTCCACAAGCGCACCTCGGGCACCACTCGGTCCGCCGGGCCGATGGAGGAGACAGCGGCCCGACTCTGGAACATCCTCAACGAGGGCAAGCCCTTCACCGTCGTCTTCGGATTCGGGATGCTGCTCGTCACGGGTGCCCCCGCCGCCGGACTGCTGGCCGCCGTCCCACTTGCCTTCGCCTGGTGGCGCCATCCGTGGCCGCTGCATCTTCGGGCCGGTCTGTGGGCACTGGCCGCCGGCGTGATCGTCGTCGCCGGGGGCGTTCCCGTCGGACCTGGACTGCTGGCTCTCGGTCTGTTCCTGACCTTCACCATCGTCCTCTGGGGCACCGTCTACTACCACCTCCGCATCGACGCGCCGCTCACCAATTTCTGGCGGTTCTGGCGTCTGGTCCTCGAGAATCCCGACCCCACGTCGGGCAACTTCCTCGAGCAGGTGCCCAAGGTGGCGGCTGTCCTGGCCGTCGGTCACTCGTCTCGATCGCTACCGGTGTTGTGGACGTGCGGCGCGATTGCGTGGATGGTCGGCGCGCTCGTGCATCGTCATCTGGTCACCTGGGTGCCGACGTGGGCGACGGGGGAGCGGGCCCACGATCGCCGTCCGGTCGAGGCGGGGCCGGCGCGGTGCGGACCCCCGAGCCGAAAGGTGTTGCTGCTGGTGATCGACGGGTGCCGCGTCGACCGTTTGGCGGAAGCCGACACGCCCTTCCTCGATCGTCTCGCCTCTGAAGGCATCCGTTATGACCACTGCAGCACCGTGTACCCGGCGCGCACGGTCACGGGCTTCTCGTCGATGCTCACCGGCGCGCCGCCCGTGGTGCACGGCATGCGATCCAACTTCGTCCCTCGTCCGGATCGAGGCGTGAAGTGCGAGTCGGTCTTCGACGTCATCCCTGGTTCACGGATGGTCGGCATCGCCCACCTCGTCGATGCCTTTGGATCGAAGGTCTCGACGGTCACGGCCGTCATGCCCAACGACGAGATCGACGCCGCGCTGTGCCGCAAGGCGCGGGAGGTCGTCGAGGCCGACGACCCCGACGTGCTCGTCGTGCAGACGTTGTCGGTCGACCAGACCGGCCATTTTCGCGGGTCGTTCTACGACGAGTACCTGGCGCACATCGAATCGACCGACCGCGAGCTTGAATCGCTCGTGGGCTGGCTGTCCGACCGTTGGGGCGGGCTCGACGGCGTGACCATCGGCGTGCTCTCCGATCACGGACAGGGCCGGGGTATCGGTGGCCACGGACACTGGACGAAGACCGAGCGTCTCGTGCCCTGCATCTGGTGGGGACACGGCGTGCCTTCGGAACCGTTGCGATCGGAGGTGTCGGTGATGGACGTGACGCCGACGCTGTGTCACCGCGCCGGCGTCGCCGCCCCGTCGCGCTCCGTCGGTCGATGCCTGTTGTGCTCGGGCCACGACGAGGTCGAGGATCGGAGCGCTCCCGTGGTGGTGCTGTTGCCCGTGCACAACGAGGCCGCCACGTTGACGTCGGTGATCGAACGTGTGCCGTCAATCGTCGGCGGACGCGACGTCCAGGTCGTGGTCGTCGATGACGGATCCACCGACGGCAGCGCCGAGTTGGCGCTGGCGGCCGGGGCCAAGGTCGTTGGCCACCCGAGGAATCTCGGCCTCGGCGCCGCCGTCCGCACCGGATTGATCGAAGCCGTCCAGCTGCACGCGGCCGCCGTGGCCTTCCTCGACGCCGATGGTGAATACGACCCGCAGCAGCTCGAGGATCTGGTGTCGCCGATCTTGTCGGGAGTCGCCGACTACGTGGTCGGCAGCCGCTTCTCCGGCACCATCGAGTCGATGCTGCCGCATCGGCGCGTCGGGAACCGTCTACTCACCGCCCTGACGTCGGTGTTGGCCATGCGACGACTCACCGACGCGCAGTCGGGGTTCCGGGCGATGAGCGGCTGGGCGGCCGCCCATGCGGTGATCGGCCACGACTACAACTACGCCCAGGTACTCACCCTGGGCCTGTTACGCCAGGGCTTCCGCTATGGCGAGGTACCGATCCGTTATTCCCGCCGGCGTCACGGCCAGTCCTTCGTGAAACTCGGTCGCTACCTCACCAATGTTCTTCCGGCCATGGCCAGAGCCACCCGGATCCGATACCCCGGCGTTACGTACTCACCACATAGAGCTGGGCGGCGAGGGCGGGGCCGAGGGCGATCGTGCCCTTGGCCAACTCGAGGGTGAGGGTGCCGTCTGGAGCCTTCGAACGGACGCGTGCGTCAGCGCCGGGAGTGAACTCGTGGTCGCTCAAGTAGGTGAGCATGTCGATGTCGATCTCGACCAACTCGGTGACC
>JBKJLU010000218.1:0-2932 GCA_046596815.1 Acidimicrobiales bacterium
CGAGGCCAAGGAGCGCGTGCCGGTCGAGCAGGAGAACGTCACCCAGGCGACGGTCACGCTGCAGAACTACTTCCGCATGTACGAGAAGTTGTCGGGCATGACGGGAACGGCTGAGACCGAAGCTTCGGAGTTCGCCAACACCTACGCGTTGCCCGTCGTTCCGATCCCTCCGAACCGTCCGCTCGTTCGCGAAGACCAGGCCGACCTCATCTACAAGACCGAGCAAGCCAAGTTCGAGGCCGCCATCTCCGACCTGGAAGAGCGCTTCGAGTCGGGCCAGCCGGTCCTCGTCGGTACGGCTTCGGTCGAGAAGTCCGAAGTGCTGTCGAGGATGCTCGAGAAGAAGGGCATTCCTCACAACGTCTTGAACGCCAAGGAGCACACGCGGGAGGCGTCGATCGTCGCCCAGGCGGGTCGTCTGCACGCCATCACCGTGGCCACCAACATGGCCGGCCGAGGCGTCGACATCCTGCTCGGCGGCAACCCCGAGGGCCTCGCTCGTGACGAGATCGTCGCCCAGGGCCTCGATCCGGCGAGCGAGGAGGGCCGCGCGCTCTTCCAGCGGGTGTTGCCCCGCTTCGAAGCCGAGACGGCGGCCGAGGGCGACAAGATCCGTGAACTGGGCGGGCTCTACGTGCTCGGCTCCGAGCGCCACGAGTCGCGCCGGATCGACAACCAGTTGCGCGGTCGCGCCGGCCGTCAGGGCGACCCGGGCGAGAGCCGGTTCTTCCTGTCCCTCGAGGACGACCTCATGCGCATCTTCGCCACCGGCGCCATGAACTACGTGATGGGCAAGGCGCTGCCCGATGACGTGCCCATCGAATCGAAGATGGTCACCAAGGCGGTCATGCGGGCGCAGTCGACGGTCGAGGCCCGCAACGCCGAGATCCGCAAGAACGTCCTGAAGTACGACGAGGTCTACAACGAGCAGCGCAAGGTCATCTACGCGCGTCGTTTGCAGGTGCTCGACGGCGAAGACCTGCGCGACGAGACGGTCGGTCTCATCGAGGACGCGCTCACCGAATCGGTCGACACGTTCTGCACGAGCGACTACCCGGAGGACTGGGACGTCGAGGGCCTGCTGGCGGAGATCACGACTTACTACCCGACGAAGTTCACGACCGACGAGCTCGGGGAGGCGGCGACCCGCGAGCAGCTCACCGACAGCTTCATTGCTGAGGCAACGACCTATTACGAGAGTCGAGAGGTCGAGCTCACCCCCGACCTCATGCGCGAGCTCGAGCGTCGGATCATGCTGCAGATCATCGACCAGCACTGGGTCGAGCACTTGTCGGCCATGGACTATCTCAACGAGGGCATCGGTCTGCGGGCGATGGGCCAGAAGGATCCGCTCGTCGAGTGGCAGCGTGAGGGCTTCGAGATGTTCGGCAAGATGATGGAGTCGATCGACGTCGACTACGTCAAGTACGTGATGCACGTCCAGGTGGTCGTCGAGGAGCCAGAGGAACCCGACCTCACCCAGGCCCAGTTCACGGCGGCCGAAGATCCGGTCCAGTCGCCGTCAGCCCTTCCCCCGATGCCCGAGGAAGATGGCGGATTCGGCGGCGGCGAGCGCCCCATGGCCGCCAATGCCCCCGAGGTCGCCCAGGCTCCGATCGTAAAATCCGAACACGAGCGCGTCGGCCGCAACGATCCCTGCTGGTGCGAGAGCGGCAAGAAGTTCAAGCACTGCCACGGCCACTAGTTCGCTGGTCCACGAACCGCTCGCCGCAGCTGGACGAACAAGGTCTCGAGCAAGCTGCCCGTCGGCGCAACACCTTCCGGTCGTAGCGCCAAGACCCGGCGGATCCGACTGGTGCCCGGGGTGCGCCGGCGCCCGAGCTCCGGGAGTATCCGTTCGAGATCGACGATGGCAACGAGTCGCTTCCGCAGCGCCGATTCCAGCGCCTGCTCCCAACGAAGATCGTCGAGCACCGCCGCAAGATCGATCAGCGTCTGCAAGGGCGAAGTCGTTGGGATTCCGCCGATCTCGACCGGTGGGCAAGGAAGTTCGCGGCGGCGGACGCCAGCCCGCTCGTTCGAGGACCCGACAGGAAGAATCAGTTCCGGTCCGGCCAGTGCTACCGCGTCGAGCCCGATGAGGACCCCCGCGAGGCGACCGCAAGCCACCCCTCGGGTAGCGATCAGGGGGCCGACACATCGGTCGAGCTCGGTCGCAGGGTCGGGTCCGAACCGGTAGAGAGCCCGTCCCAGGCGGACCCAGCGGCCCGTCGCCTCCCCGTGGCGCAGTTGTGCTCTGGTCATGCCGCTCTCAGCGGCGGTGAAGTACAGCGACCTCATGAGCGATCCCCTTGGATTCGGTGAGCGGTAGTGGTTGCCAGATCGCGCTTGGGGCACGGTTGTGGCGACCACTTCCACTCGACAAACGTGAAGGGGGAAGGGAAGCGGGGCGCTGGGAGTCGACGGTAGCGGCGGTAGCCTCTCGGAGCCATGCGCAACTTCACGGACGAGCTCGTCGCGCTGCGGAAGCGGTTTCGGGAGGCCGAGGCCTATCTCGACCTGGCGGGCAAACGCATCCGGCTGGCCGAGTTGGAGGCCGACATGGGCCGACCCGACCTGTGGGATGACCAGGAGAGTGCGCGGAAGATCACGACCGAATACGGGCAGGTCAGCGAGGACGTGAAGGTGCTTGACGGATTGGGCGCCCGGCTCGACGACACCGAGGCGCTCTTCGAGATGGCCCAGGAGGAGAGCGACGAGAGCCAGGAGGCCGATCTCGAGTCCGAGACGCTGGCCATCGCCAGGACGCTCGACGACCTCGAGCTCCGCAGCCTCTTCACCGGCGAGTACGACGAGGTCGACGCCATCTGCGAGATCCATGCCGGTGCGGGGGGAACCGACGCCCAGGACTGGGCCGAGATGATGGTGCGGATGTACACCCGCTGGGCCGAGCGGCGGGGCTTCACCTACG
>JBKJLU010000146.1:0-3718 GCA_046596815.1 Acidimicrobiales bacterium
GCCGCCGGCGCTCTCGAGATGCTCGGTCTCACCACTGCGGTGCAGGAGCGTGAGCCGGGTGTCGTCGGGCCCGGGTGTGAAGGTTCGCTCCATGGTGAGGGCCGCTTCGGTGCCGACGATCTCGATCTGTTGGCGTTCGGGCGTCTCGAACGAGCACTCGAACGAGGACGTGAGACCGCCACCGAAGTCGAGCCAACCGGCGAACGAGCTGTCGACCCCCGACGCCGTCATGGTGGCCGACGCCGCCAGGCCGAGGGGCGAGCGTTCGGCTGCGGCCAGCAGGGGAGCAAGGCAGTAGATGCCGACGTCGAGGAGCGCACCGCCGCCCATGTCGGGCGACCAGCGATGGTTGGCCGCGTCCTTCATCACGCCGGTGAAGGCGGTGCGGGCGAACCGCAGCTCACCGAGGCGACCCGACCTGACGACGTCGGCGAAGGCGATCGACCGGGGATGGAACGGGGTCATGTAGGCCTCGAACAACAGGACGCCGGCGGTGTCGCAGGCGGGCGCCATGGCGGTCGCCTCGATGGCCGTCGAGGCCAACGGCTTCTCGCACAGCACGTGCTTGCCAGCCTCGGCCGCCTTGATCGTCCACTCCGGGTGGAGACTGTTCGGGAGCGGGATGTAGATCGCTTCGACGTCGGGATCGGAGAGGACCTCCTCGTAGGTGGCAACCACTCGGGCTGCACCGAACGTGTCGTAATCGCCGTCCGGTCGACCGAGGCTGGCGACCGAGACGACCTCACACGTCGGGCTCTCGGCCAGCGCCGGGAGGACGGCGTGTTGCGCGATGTTGGCGGTGGCGCCGATCACGCCCCAGCGAACGGGCGGCGAGTTCTGATCGCTCAAGTCTCGAGCTCGATGACGCGGCCGCCTTCATCCGAAGAGCGTTGCGACGCCTCGAGGACGGCCACCACCGAACGCACCGATGCCGCCGTGACCGCCAACGGCTCGCCGAGAAGGAGGTGGTCGGCCAGGTTGCGGTGGAAGCCGTAGCGCTGTTCCGGCGCGAGGGGGAGTGACGTTTCCGTCAACCCGTAGCCGCTCTCGTATCGAGCCAACGTGAGCTCGGCCGGCGCCTCGGCATGATGCGGGGTTTCGGTCACGAACCCGCGCCCCGGCTCGATTCGCTCGAAGGCCACGGGGCGGTACTGGCCGACCAGGGTTCCGGCCGTGCCCTGCACGAAGAACTTGGGACGACGTACGCCGGCGATGTCGCTCTGGAAGAACTCGGCCTCGCGTCCGTCGTCCCATGCGAGGTGGAGGCGCAACTGATCGAGGTTGGTGACGTCGTGCCAGACCCGCTTGTGGCCGTGGGTGGTGACCCGCGCCGGCGCGCTCCCGAGCAGTTGGAGGATCCAGTCGACGTGGTGCGAACCCCAGTCGTAGACGGCGCCTCCCGAGACGGCGACGTCGGAGTGCCACGCCCGGCAGGGATGTTCGAAACCGCCGACGAAGGTCTCGACGTTGAAGAGATCGCCGAGCAGGCCGGCATCAACGGCTCGGCGAATCGCCAGGAAATCCGGATCCCACCGGCGGTTCTGGTGCACGGTCAACACCCGCTGATTGGCGGCCGAGAGGGCGATGAGTTCGTCGGCCTGCGCGGCGGTGAGGCACAGCGGCTTTTCGCAGGCGACGTGCTTGCCGGCCGACAGCAACTGGCGGACCAGGCCGAAATGGGCTGACGGCGGTGTCGCCACGATGGCCACGTCGACGTCGGGGTCACCGACGAGTTCGTCGACGCTGGTGTAGGCGTTGAGGTCGGCGAAGTGTTGCTCGGCCGCCTTCCGGCGTTCGTCGCTCGGATCCACGACCGCGACGAGCTCGAGGCCGGCAGTCTGGGCGATCCCGAGGCCGTGGTAGTAGCCCATACCGCCGAAGGGTCCGTATCCCACGATGGCGATGCCGAGGGGAGCCCGGGCGGAGTCGGCTCCGCCTGCGATGGACCGGCGCAGCAAGGTCGTCAGGGGACCTGCTGGCACCGAGGCGGCTCCGAGGGCGCAGGCGAGCGCTCGGCCGGCACCAACCCGTCGTTGGGTGACCAGGGCGTGGTCCTTGAAGTGGATGTTCACGGCGACGGCGGTCGTGGCGTTACTGCCCGTCGGGATCTGCAGCGGACGAAGGGCACCGACCACGGGGAACTCCCGGTCGAGGCGGGCGCCGGCCACGTCGTCATCGACCTTGGCGAAGTACTCGCCGTCCGGGTGGCGCTCGGCCCCAGGACGCGCTCCCAGAAGGTCCATCCAGAACGACCCGAGATCGGAGGGAGGATCGAGGGAGATCAGGGTTCCGCCGGCCTCGACGAACGCCTCGACCCTGCGGAGGTCGTCTGCGGTTAGAGCCGGCGGCGCTCCGTCAACGACCAGGGCGTCGTGTCCGGCGAGGTCGGGAAGCCCGGACGCCGGCTCGGCCACGACGCTCGACGACTCGCCGACCAATGCTGCGAGGGCGCGGCGGTGCGCGTCGGTAGGGCCGTTCGACAGGATCAGCAGCCGCACGAAGTGAAACCTACGGCCTCCCGCCCCCCTATGGATGATTCGGGGGTCGACCAGGAACGGTCTCCGTCGCCTAGGTTCCGGCCCCGTGACCGTCGCTCGCACGCTCATTGCGGCCACCGTCGGCTACTTCGCCGGCACCCTCCCGTCGGCGGATCTCGCCGCCAAGCTGGCCTCGGGCGGCACCGTCGACATCAGGACGAGCGGCACCGGCAATCCCGGTGCGGCCAACGCCATCAAGGTGCTTGGTCCCAAGTGGGGATATGCGGTGATGGCGGCCGACATCGCCAAGGCCGCCGCCGCCGCCGGTGCCGGGCGCCGCGTTGCTGGTGCCCGCGGCGCCCACGTGGCCGCAACCGCGTCGGTCGTGGGCCACTGCTTCCCGGTCTTCAACGACTTCAAAGGTGGCAAGGGTGTCGGCTGCAGCGTCGGCCAATGCCTCGTGACCTTCCCTGCGTACTTCCCCGTCGATCTCGCCATCGCGGGGCTGACGAGCACTCGGCGGTGGAAGTCGAGGTCCTACGCCGCGACTGCCGTCGCGTCGGCCACCTGGGTGGCGGGCGGCCTGCTGTGGTGGCGCAAGGGTTGGCGCAACGGATGGGGTCCCGCACCGACGGCCGACCTCCCGCTTGCGGCCGCCCTGAGCAGTGCGGTGATCCTCTACAAATTCGCATCCGCCAAGGCGCCCACGAACGGAGAGCAACCGTGATCGGCTTCTGCACCGACAGCAACGCCCAACTTCCAGATGCATTGGCCGAGCGCTTCGGTGTCGAGATCGTTCCTCTCACCGTCACCGTTGATGGCGTCGACTACACCGAGAACGTCGACCTCGATGCCGACGCCTTTTATGCCCGCTTCGCCGACGGCAAGCCCCAGGTGGCGACGGCGGCGCCGAGCCCCGGCGCCTTCGCTCAGGCCTACCAACGGCTCGCCGACCGTGGCTGCACCGAGATCCTGTCCGTCCACATCGGCTCCGAGATCTCCGGAACCTGCAACTCGGCCCGCATCGGAGGCCAGATGTCGCCGGTCCCCGTGCGACTCGTCGACACCGGCGAAGCGTCGTTCGCCATCGCCTGTGCGCTTTGGGAAGCGGCCGAGGCCGTCGACAAGGGCGCCGACCTCGAGGAGGCGGCCGCGGTGGCCGAGAACACCGGCGGGCGCTGCGGCAACGTCTTCGTCGTCGGCGCGCTCGACATCGCCCGCGCCGGCGGTCGACTGGCCTC
>JBKJLU010000190.1:0-2842 GCA_046596815.1 Acidimicrobiales bacterium
GATGGACAGCACCCGCACCGGCTCGGGGTACTGGCTCGTGGCTCGTGACGGAGGCATCTTCACTTTCGGTGACGCCACTTTCTTCGGCTCCACCGGCGACATTCGCCTCAACCAACCCATCGTGGGCATGGCACCCACGGCGTCTGGTCGGGGTTACCGGTTCGTCGCCGCTGACGGGGGCATCTTCAACTTCGGCGACGCCGTCTTCCACGGCTCCGGCGGAGGGATGGGTCTCGGGCAGAGCGTCGTCGGCATGCTCGCCGGCTGAGCGTTTTTGCGGCTCACGCCCACAACGGGATCGTGAACGAGAAGCACGATCCACCATCCGTCCGGCGGGTGGCGGTGATTTGGCCACCTTGGGCTTCGACGAGTTCGCGCACGATGTAGAGGCCGAGACCGACGCCACCGAAGCGGCGGGTCGTCTTGCCGTCGCCCTGCACGAAGGGGGAGAGCAGCGGATCGATGTCGCCGTCGATGCCGATGCCATCGTCGAGCACGTCGACCACGAGCCGGTCATCGTCGAGACGGGCGGTGACGACGACCTCGCCGCCGTCGGGCGAGTATTTGATGGCGTTCTCGAGCAGGTGGCCAAGCACCGTATCGAGGGCCTGGCGATCACCGGAAACGAGAGGAAGGGCGTCGGGAAGTTCGGTTCGCAGGACGTGCGCAGGGCCGGCAGCGGCGGAGAAGCCCTTCACCACGTCCTCGATGACCGGCCGCAGATCTACCGGCGTCTGGGCCACGTGGAACGCTCCGGCCTGCACGCGGCTCCCGACGAGGATGCGTTCGATCAAGTGATCGAGACTTGCCGCCCGTCGTTCGATCGTCTCCAACGCTTCCATGCGGTCGTCGGGGGTCAGGCGCTCCCAATGCTGGTGCAGGGTCGCCGCCAGGCCCTTCACGACGGTGAGCGGCGTCTTCAGCTCATGGCTGGTCGTGGCGAAGAAGAGATCCTTGGCTCGCTCGAGGTCTCGCTGTTCGGTCATGTCGCGTAGCAGGTACACCTGGCCGCCGGCGTCCGGCAGATTGGAGCAGACGGTCTCGATCCACCGGGTGCGTCCCCCCGGCACCGGGACCTCGACCCCGGCGCTCGCGGCGTCGAGATCCAGTGGAGGCGGGCGGTCGAGCACGTCAGACGACTCGTGGCCGGTCAGGCGGGCGGCGGCGACGTTCCAGGCGGTGACCAGGCCCGCCTCGACGACGGCGAGTCCGTCGGGCATGGCCCCGACGAGGGCGAGGAACCGTTCGCGTTCGCTGAGCACGATTCGGTAGGTCTCGGCGTTGCCGATGGCGACGGCGGCGTAATCGGCGAGCAGGGCCAGGATGTCGACCTCTTCGGGCTCGAAGCGCCGGACGGCGCTCCCCGAGTGCAGGGAGAGGCCGCCGATGACGCGATCGTCCCGGAGGATCGGCACTGCTATCGAGGCGTGGTAGCCGCGGTCCTTGAACGCCGACACCGCCCCGGTCCAATTGTCGTAGTCGTCGATGACGATCGGTTCGCCTGTCTCGAGCACGTGTCCGTGCAGGCCTTCCCCCGGAACGACCTCGTGTCCCGCGAGTTCGCCGGGGATGTTGACGTTGGCCATCCGCTCGAACTCCCCCGGACGGACTTCGAGCGACACGACGCCCGAGTCGACATCGAGCAGATCGACCCCGGCCTGGACGATGGCCTGCAGCACGCTGCTCAGATCGAGGTCCTGGAGGATGCGCTGCACGAGGCTGGCCAGGCGACGGACCAGGACCAACTCGGCCTGGGACTTGTCGAGGCGGGAGGCGGTGCGGAGTTGGGAACTGGCGTCCCGGCAGAGCACCACCCAGGCGTCGTGGACACCCTTGGCGTTTCGGACGACACCCACGCGAATGCTGACGTCGATGTTGTGGCCGTCCTTGTGCCGGCGTTCGATCGTGGCCTCGGCCGACCCATCGCGCAGGGCCCGGGCGACCAGACGATCCCGGTGGTCGTCGCCGTCGGCGGCCACCACCGGGGCCACGTCCTTCAGCGCGAAGGCCGCGCCGACCGGCAGGTAGTAAAGGTCGAGGTCGCGGAAGCGGCCGGCCGGCGCGTCGGCGTTGTCCATCAGCCAGGCGTCGAGGTCCTCGTGGCTGTTTATGCCGTAGTCGCGGATCAGCCGGTCGACGCCGGCGTGCGGATCGCTCTCGCCGAAGATGTAATAGTCGCCGACCACCACGATCAGCGGCCGCTTCGACTGCGCCAGGCCCGCCCAGGGCGGGCTGCGGCGCACCGCGGCCGCCTCGCCGGACCCGCGCGCGACGAAGGCCCAGGCGGCGAGGTTGCCGGCGACCAGGGCGGCCGCGGCCAGCGCCATCCACGGCGTGCGGCGGCGCGGCGCGGCGGGGCGCGCGCGCGGCTCGGCGACCAGCCGATACTCGCCCTTGGGGATCGACAGCCGCGCCGGCTGCGCGCGGCCGGGGCCTGCGTAGAACTCGTCGAGCTTCCTGCGCAGCCGGTGCATAGCGACCCGCACGCTGGCGTCCTGGGCGCCGTCGAAGCCGCTGCCGCGGGAGAATACCGCCAAGGCGATTTCTACCTCCTTGGGCCGCGCGTCCTTGCCCGAGGCCTCCACCAGGAAGTCGAACAGCCGGTTGAGGCCTGCCGAACGGCCGAGCGCGCCCGCCGCCCGCAGGACCTGCGCCTGCTCGAGGATCGCTTCGCTTGCCACCGAACGTCTTTCTGTAACCTCCGGTAACCCCCCGGCCGCCCGTTCATAGCTGCGGCCGGGCCCGCTTGGCAAAGTATGCCGGCCGGTGGGCGCTGCGGCGCTGGCCCGCCCCGCTTCGGCGCTCTTGTGGCCACGCTCCGGTCACAGTGTCGCGACCAGAT
>JBKJLU010000416.1:0-6176 GCA_046596815.1 Acidimicrobiales bacterium
GGCCGGCGCCCGGTGGCAGGTGCGCCGACGAACCTTCGCCCACGTCCTCACCGTCGATGGAGCCAATGGTCCCGTCACGATCGTTACCTTCCGTTCCTCGGGGCCGGAGCTCGATGCCCTTCGGGACACGGGACATCCGTTCTTCCGGCCGGGCTGGGGAGCCAACGTCGTCGGAATGGTGCTCGACGACGACGTCGACTTCGACGAGGTCTCCGAACTGCTGACCGAGAGTTACTGCGTCATGGCCCCGCAGAAGCTGGTCGCTCTGGTCACGCGGCCGGCCGACGGAGGGGATTGACTCGGTGGGTCGTGTTCGGCATCCCAATCACCGGCCCGTCTCCACCCTTCCCCGGGAACTCCGGCGCACGGTCGTGGCCGAGCCCGTGCGCAGCTGGGTGCAACACCACACCGGTTCCGCCGTCGTGCAGTCCACACGGCTTGCCGGAGCGTCGTCGGCGGCGATCCACCGGCTCCGCCTCGACGACGGGCGGCGAGTGGTGCTGCGTCGGTATGTCTGGCGGGAGTTCATCGAGGCCGAACCCGAGGCACCGCAGCGAGAGGCCGAGTTGCTTCGTTTCGGCCACCGGAACGGGCTACGAGTCCCGGAGGTTCTCGCTGCAGATTCCTCCGGAGGCGAGGTCGGTGACGGCGTACCCGTGCTGTTGATGACGCTCCTCGCCGGTCAGCCCCGGGCTGATGCCGACCCCAGCCGGCTCGCCGAAGCTGCCGCGCAGATCCACGAAGTCGACGCCACCGAGCTCGGACACCAGTACTTCCCTTGGTACGAGGAGGAAATGACGACGCCCCCGATCCGGACGCAGCAACCGGCGCTGTGGGAGCAAGCGATCGATCTCTGGCGACGGGCGGTGCCGGCCCACGAAGCGGTGCTCATCCACCGCGACTTCCATCCGGGCAATGTGCTCTGGTCGCGAGGCACGATGACCGGTCTCGTCGACTGGGCCAATGGGTGCAGGGGCCCGGCCGGTTGCGATGTCGCCACCTGCCATTCGAATCTCGTCGACTGGGCCGGGCCCGCCGCCGCCGACGCCTTCGTCTCGGCCTACGAGGCGATCACGGGCCAGGCGCTGCACCCGTTCTGGCGGATGGCCAACCTCCTCGAGGCGGGCCCGAGCCATTGGAGCGCGGCGAACCTCACCCGTCAGGAGCCGGAGTTGGCCCGGTTGGTCTCGCTGCTCGGCTGACTCCGACCTCCGCCTAACCGAAGGCGCGGGCCGACGACGCCTCGACGGCCGCACGGGTGAACGGCGCCGGTAGGAGCTGACCTTCCGCCCACGCCGCCTGTTGGTCATCGGCGTGTTCGGAGGGCGGAGCCCCCGCCACCCCGAGGGGAACGACCCAACCCGAACGATCCCAGTCGTCGGTGTCGAAGGCGTAGCGGGCCACCGAACCGGCGCGCGCCTCGAGGCCGGACGTCGGCACGAATCCGGTGGCGAAGACCGTGTCGAGGTCGCCGCCGACCGACACCTTCTGGCGTGGGTGGAGCGAGGGGTCGAGCCCCCCGAGTACATGACGCTGCGTCGTCGAGTGGAGTGCACCCCAGGTCTCGCCCTGCCACGCGTCGTCGGTGCGCCGGCGGGCGGCGTCGAAGGCCTCGGCCCAGGTCCATCCACCGAGGAGAGCAACGTCGCCGGCGTCCGACTGCTGTTCGACGACGCGCCACATCACCGACTCGGGGAGTACCCCAGGAAGCACCCGGTTCTCGGTTGTACTGAGCACTGCGTCCAAGCCGGAACGTTCGAACACGACGAACAGCAACTCACGCCGGAACACGGCATAGGCGCCCGCCGCCGTCGACGACGCTTCCATCGATCCGTCCCAACCGATCAGCGGCGCCCAGTCTCCGAGGCGCTTCATCACCCGCCTCGCCGGCAACGAGACGACGTCGCGATGCAACGCCGCCATGTCGTCGACGGTTGCGTCGTGCAGCGCATCCAGCACGCCGGCGATGCGCATGGCCCGCCATGGCGCAGCCACATCCATGCCGACGTAGGGCGCCGAGGGTGACGCCGCAATCGCGTTGTTGGCACTGAACAGGTAGCCGCCGTTGGGGTTCTCGGCGCGCGGGAGGTCGTCGAAGTCGACCCATCCGTCCCAACCGAACGACTCGTCGTCGCCCGCCACGGGAAGCCACGCCGCATCGGGGCGGCGGCGACGCGGCAACCGCCCTCGCAACTGGTAGCCAACATTGCCGTCGACATCGGCCGCCAGGAGACTGTTCACCGGCTCGACCCAGGGACGCATCGTCTCGAAGAGGCCCGAGACCGAACCGGAGCGGAGCATCGGCGCCATCGCATCGAAGCCGAGGTTCACGTCCGCCGTGGCCGTCCAACACAACGCCAATCCATCGGTGATCAGCGGACCTCGCGGGGTGTGGACGATGTCGACCGATACCGCGTCTCCGTCCCGCACCGAGACCGACTCGGAGCGGGTGACGGAGAACGATCCCGGGGCGAACTCGTACAGATCCTGATCGTCGGCCATGGCATGGGTGATCGACCAGGCGACACGGTCGTTGTGGCCGAAGTGTGAGAAGCCGGGCACGCCGGGCATGCCGAGTCCGAGCACGTTCCACTCTGGACAGATGACATGACCCTGCACATAGACGTTCGGGGCCTCGAGTTCGCGATGGGGGTCGCCGGCGAGCAGGGGACGACCCGATGCCGTCCGAGCGCCGGAGAGCACCCAGTTGTTGCTCCCGCCGTCGACCTCCCCGATGCCGTTGTGCGCACCGGCGGGGCAGAGCGCACCCGGCGGCACGCAGGCGATGTGGTCTTCTCCCCAGCCCGGCACGATGGTGTGTGCGACCTCTGCACCGAGCGCACGCGCCACGACGGAACGCCACAGCTTGCCCCTCGCGGATCCCATGAGCAGATGACGCACGCGGAAGACGAGCAGGCTGTGCCACGGCTCCCACGGCGCGAAGTCGACACCGGCGACGTCGAACTCGCGCGGCAGCGGGTGGGCGTCGACCCAGCCGTTGACGCCACGCGCGTAGGCCTCGAGCATGGCGACGGTCTCGCTCCGCAGGGCGGCGACGTCGGCGAGCACGAAGACCGGCAGGTCGATCCTCCGGTAGAACACGTCGGCGGCGACCGCGCTGGCACCGACGACCTCGGCCATGCGGCCCAAGGCCCGCCGACGGTCGTACTCCATCTGCCACAGCCGGTCCTCGGCGTGGACCCAACCCTGCGCGTGGAACGCCTCGCTCTCGCTGTCGGTGTAGCAATGCGGAACGCCCAGTTCGTCGCGCAGGATCTCCATGCGGTCGACCCTAACTTTCGACGCCCCGATCTCCGGCGGTCGAGCCGTTCCGCCGCCATCGAGCCAAGCAACGTGGCTGCGCAGATGTCCTCCTTGGCCGCACCTGTGAGAGGCAACGTGGCGACTTCACACACAGTTAGAGTGGCGTCATGGCAGAAGTCGGCATCAGGCAGCTCCGTGACCACCTCAGCCAGTACCTGGATCGCGTCCAGGACGGCGAGGAGGTCGTCGTGACCGATCGAGGGCGTGCGATCGCCCGCGTGCTCCCCATGAACGGCGAGCGAACGATCGACCGACTGATCGCGAACGGACTTGTCACGCCTGCGAGGCAGCCCAGACGAGCACGTCCAAAGCCGCTCAAGACGGCTGGGTCAGTGTCGGATCTGGTGGCTGAACAACGGCGTTGATCGCCTACTTCGACACATCGGCGATCGTCCCGTTGCTCATCGCCGAGAGCGGAACCCGGACCGCGGGCGACATCTGGGATCGTGCCAACCGACTCGTGAGCGTCCGATTGGCACACGTCGAGGCCCGAGCCGCTCTCGCCCAGGCCTCTCGCCTGCACCGCATATCACCACAACACCTCAGATCCTCCGTGCGGGAGCTCGGAGATCTCTTCGCTCAGGTCGACCTCATCGAGGCGGACGAGGACCTCATCCATGACGCCGCTGATCTCGCAGAGGCCCAGGGGCTTCGCGCCTATGACGCCGTCCACCTGGCCGCCATCCGCCGGGTTGCCGACGACGAGCTCGTCGTGGTGGCGGGTGACAGAGCACTCCTGACTGCGGCGGAGGCGCTGGGCATAGCGATCGCCGTGATCGGCTGACGAGGTTCTGAACTGTGTTCGATCAGGCCCAACCTCTCGAGATCGTCCTTTTTCCCTGCGAGCTGGTCGCATTTACATCCAGCTGGTCGCTAGGTTTCGAACCATGGATATGCGGCTTCCGAAGGTGATGCTCGGAGTCGGTCTGGCGGCCAGCCTGGTGCTCGGCGCTTGCGGGGACAACAGCGATGGCGAGACGTCGTCAGCCGGCGGCGACGGAGGGCGGCTGAAGATCGCAACCACGGTGGCGCCGATCACGAGCATCGTGGCCAACATCGTCGGCGACCGGGCCGATGTCGTGGGCATCGTGCCTGAGGGCACCAACTCCCACACCTTCGAGCCGAAGCCGAGCGTGGCCGAGCTGCTGTCGGAGGCGGACGTCGTCTACATCAACGGCCTGGTGCTGGAGGAGCCGACCAAAGAGCTGGCCGAAGAGAACCTGAAGGATGGCGCCGAGGTGGTCGAGCTTGGGACGCTGGCCATCCCCGAGAGCGACTACCTCTACGACTTCTCCTTCCCGAAGGAGGAGGGCAAACCCAATCCGCACCTCTGGACCGACCCGACGCTGGCCCGCAAGTACGCCGAGATCGTCAAGGACGACATGTCCGAGCGTGATCCCGACAACGCCGACTACTACGCCGCCAACTACGACAAGTTCTCCGACCTCATCGACGGGTTCGACAAGGCGATGCGCACGGCGTTCGCCACCGTCTCGAAGCGCGAGCTGCTCACCTACCACGACGCCTACGCCTACTTCGCCAAGACCTACGACTGGAAGGTCATCGGCGCCATCCAGGTGTCGGACTTCGAGGATCCGACGCCAGCCGAGGTCGCCGACCTCATCGAGCAGGTGAAGGCCCAAGGCGTGCCGGCGATCTTCGGTTCTGAGGTGTTCCCGAGCCCAGTGCTCGAGCAGATCGGCAAGGAGGCCGGTGTCAAGTACGTCGACGAGCTCCGTGACGACGACCTGCCTGGCAAGCCCGGTACCAAGGAACACTCCTGGCTCGGCCTCATGCGATTCGACTACATCACGATGACCGAGGCCCTCGGCGGCGACGCCTCGGCCCTGAAAGCCTTCGAGCTGCGCAACGTGGCCCCGGACAAGGCGAGCTACCCGCAATGATCGAAGCGGGCGCCGAGTTGGTGCGCCTCGATCGCGTCACCTGCACCTACGGCGGTGCCCCCGTGCTGGTGAACGTGGATCTGACGTTCACCGACCGCCAGTTCAGCGGCATCGTCGGCCCGTCGGGTTCGGGCAAGACCACGCTCTTACGCGTGCTGCTCGGCAGCGTCCGTCCGATCGCCGGTCACGTGCACCGCGCCAAGGGCCTGCGCGTCGGGTACGTGCCCCAGGTCGAGGCCGTCAACTGGAGCTTCCCCGTAACCGTCGCTGAGTGCGTGCTCATGGCCCGCACCTCGGGCCGCATCCTGCCGTGGCACAGCAAGACGGAACGGGCCGAGGCGAGCGAGGTGTTGTCCCGGCTCGGCATCGAGGAGCTCGCTGGTCGCCACATCCGCGAGCTGTCGGGCGGACAGCAACAGCGCGTGTTCATCGCCCGTGCGTTGCTCGGGCGCCCGCAGGTGCTGTTGATGGACGAGCCCACCTCCGGCGTCGACGTCCGCACCCGTCACGAGGTGCTGCACCTGCTCGACGAGCTGCACCGCGACGGGCTCGCCATCGTGTTGACCACCCACGACCTCAATGGCATCGCCGCCCACCTCCCCCACCTGGTGTGCCTCAATACCGAGGTCCTCGGGCAAGGCTCCCCGCGTGACGTGCTCACACCGGAGATCCTCGAGCGAACCTACGGAGCCAAGATGCAGATCCTCGAACACGGCGGCATGCCCATCGTCCTCGACAACTACGAGGCGGCCGACAACATCGTCGACTTCCGCAGGACCGGCGCCTGATGGACGAGCTCCTGCGCCCCTTCGACTTCGAGTTCTTCCGCAACGGCCTCATCGTGGCCACGTTCGCCGGCGCCCTGTGTGGCCTCGTCGGCGTCTACGTCGTGCTCAAGGGCATGAGCTATATCGGCCACGATGAGGCCGTTGCGGAAGAACTCGAAGT
>JBKJLU010000301.1:0-9898 GCA_046596815.1 Acidimicrobiales bacterium
ACCGAGGAGGAATCGGCCGGCGTGAAGCGCCGGTCGCGCCGCCCCCGTGAGCTCCCGACGCTGCCCGGCGCCAAGCCCGGCGACGAGATCCCCGCCTGATCCACACGACGTTCGAACAGTCGGGTACCGCCTGCCTGGACCGGCAGCACTGTTCGAAAGTGGTGCTAGGGCGGAGGCAGGCGAGGTCCGGCGATGCGAAGGTCGCCGCGACGACGGGTCACGCCGGTGGCGTCGAGGTGGCCGAGCAGGGGAAGCAGGTACTTGCGGGTGGTGGCGAGCCGGTCGCGCAACGCGCTGGCGGTGACCCCCTCGGGGGCATCGGCCAGGGCCCCGGCCACGATCGCCGCCGCCGCTTCGACGGCGGCTGCGCTGAAGAAGAACCCGTCGCGTTCGATGACGAGGTTGCGGCGGACGAGGTCGCGCACCTCGGCCCTCGAGACCCCCGCCTCCTCCGGAGTGGGCGGTGCGAACGGGGCGGCGTCGAGGGCCATCACGAACGGATGGGTCGTCGGCGCGGACACGACGGTCGCCGCCGGCTTGGCCCGCCCGCCTTCGACCACCACGTCGTCAAAGCCAGAGAGAAGAGCCCGCTCCTGCTCGCTCAGGGTGGCGACATCGAGCCCGAGGTCACCGGCGCCGGCGACGGCCGCCCGCACCGACGCCTCGGCCTCGGCCCGCACCGCCGGCGCCACGACCCAACGGCCGACCTCGGGCGCGACCGCGGTGCCGGTGAGGCGACTCAGGAGGTCGGCGTCGACCCAACCCCGCTCGGCGACGAGACGGGCCAGGTCGCGATCGGGGCGGGCTCTCGAAGCGGACAGGACCGGGGCGACGTCGAGCACCTCGCCACCACCGACCGTCTCCCCCCGCCCCGACTCGCGCAGGACGAATCGGTCGCCCGGCACCAGAGGCAGGAACCACGGAAGGTGGAGGCGGACGAAGCCGGTGGTGCCAGGGGAGAGGGCATCGGGGCCGAGCACCCGCACCTTTGCCGGATGCTCCCCCGATCCGATGTAGGCCGCATATGCGCCCCGCCGGCTGAGGTCGTGGTCGAGGCTGGCCAACACGGTGAGGTTGGCGTCGAACGTCCGGGTCGGCGCCCACTGGTCATGGCGCACGACGACATCGCCGCGCTGGACGTCGCCGTGGGAGACCCCGGTGAGGTTGACGGCGAGCCGGCGACCGGGCCTGGCCGAGCCGAGGGATACACCGTGGGTCTGTAGGGCCCGGACCCGAACGCGAGCCGGACGGGTTGCCGAGAGCACCGTGAGTTCGTCGTCGACGGCCATGGCTCCGCCGGCGAGCGTGCCGGTGACGACGGTGCCGGATCCACGCGCCGCGAACGAGCGGTCGACCCAGAGGCGGGGCCGCCCCCGGTCTTCGGCCGTCGGCGTCGTGGCCAACATCCGGTCGAGTCCGTCGCGCAGGTCGCCGACGCCGAACCCGGTGGGGGCGTCGACGGCGACCACTTCGGCCGACTCGAGGAACGTCCCGGCCACCCGATCGGCCAACTCGAGGCGGGCGAGTTCGACGTCGTCGTCGTCGACCAGCGCCACCTTGGTCAGCGCCACCAGACCATGGCGCACGCCGACCAACTCGAGGATGCGGAGGTGCTCCTCGGACTGCGGCTTCCAGACCTCGGTGGCCGCCACCACGAACAGGCAGGCGTCGACGGCCCCGACCCCGGCGAGCATGTTCTTGAGGAAGCGGACGTGCCCTGGCACATCGACGAACGACAACTCCCGACCTGAAGCCAATGTCGTTGCCGCGAAACCGAGGTCGATGGTGAGTCCCCGCTGTTTCTCCTCGGCGAAGCGATCGGGGTCGGTGCCCGTCAGCGCCCGTACGAGCGTGGACTTGCCGTGGTCGACGTGGCCGGCCGTGGCGACGACGTGCACTCAGCCGGCGGGCGCGATGGCGGTGAGGGCGGAGGCGATGGTGGCGTCGTCGTCGGGATCGACCGTCCGCAGGTCGAGCACCGTTCGGTCGTCGACGACCCGGGCGATGACGGGAGGATCGTGGCGCCGCAACGTCGCCGTGTGGTCGCCACGAACGGCGATGCCCGTCGAGGGAATGGTGACGCCCGGCGCCGACCCGCCTCCGGGCACCGACTCGCACTCGACCACGTCGCCGACTCCATTCGCCGTGATGCTTTCCGCCCGCCGCGCCAGTTCCGCCACCGGCACCGCAGCCATGCGCCAAAGGGGGATGGCGTCGCCGTCGCGCCGCAGATACGACAAGGCCACGTCTTGCAGCGCCGCCAGTACGAGACCGCCGGGTCGCAACGCCCGGGCCAGGGGATGACGCCGGCACCGCTCGACCAACTCGGCCGACCCGGCGATCATCCCCGACTGAGGTCCGCCGAGCAGCTTGTCGCCGGAGAAGGTCACGAGATCGGCCCCGGCGTCGAGGGTCTGGCGGATCGCGGGTTCGCCGGCCAGCCACGCCGGAGGGCGTCCACCGAGCCAGGGCGTCGCGGCATCGAGGAGGCCAGACCCGGCATCGACCACGACCGGACAACCCAGGGTCGCGAGTTCACCAACCGACGTCGCCTCGGTGAACCCGACGACCCGATAGTTCGACGTGTGCACCTTCAGGGTGAGAGCGATGTCCCCGGCCTGATGAAGCGCGTCGCGATAGTCGGCGAGCCGGGTGCGGTTGGTTGTCCCTACCTCGACGAGCCTCGCTCCCGACTGAGCCAACACCTCGGGCACGCGGAAGCCTCCGCCGATCTCGACCAACTCGCCGCGGCTCACGACGACCCCCCGACCGGCGGCGAGGGCGGCGAGCACCAGCAGCACGGCGGCGGCGCCGTTGTTGACGATCAGCGCGTCTTGCGCGCCACACGCGCGGGCCACCAGTGCGGCCGCATGGGCGTGGCGGGAGCCGCGCTCCCCCTGTCCGAGGTCGAACTCGAGGTTGGAGTAGCCCCGCACCTCGGAGGCCGCCCGGCCCAACGGCGCTCGGCCGAGGTTGGTGTGCAGCAACACGCCGGTGGCGTTGACCACCCGTCGCAGCAACGCCAGTTGCAGTTCGCCGGCGCGCTCCCTGGCCGAGTCGGGGTCGCCGGCGGCGATGGCCGCTCTCGCGAGGTCGACGAGCAGCGGATGGGGAAGCCCCGTGTCCGCCAGTTCCCTGGCCAGGCGATCGACGGAAGGCGGCCGCACGGCGACCAGACTACGTGGGTGCCCGACTTCGTCCTCTGTCGCCTCGCGCAGCTGGTCGAGGGCAGGGGACGTCCGGCGCGGGCCGGGGATCGGTACCTGGCGGTGTTCCTCGTCGACGGGAAGATCCACGTGGTCGACAACCAGTGCGCCCATGTCGGCTCCCCCCTCGATGCCGGCCCGGTGATCGACGGTGCCGTCCGCTGTCCGTGGCACGGATGGGCGTACGACCTCGAAACCGGCAAACATCTCACCGCCTTCGGGCCGCGCCCCGGCATCGAGGTCTATCCGGCGGAGGTCAACGAGGCCGGTGAGGTGCAGGTCAGCCTTCCCGAGCGCGTGGGAGACTGAGCAGAGTGCGTGCGTTCTTCCGGTTCGTCTTCCGGACCATCGCCATCTTCGTGCTCTGCTCGGCCGTCGTCCCCATCACGGTGGCGGCGGTCGTGCTCGCCTCCTTCATTTTCCTGCCGCTCCCGGCCAACCTCCCCGACGCCAAGCCGATCGAGGCCGGCCAAGTGAGTCGGGTCTACGACCAGAACGGCGCCGAGATCGGCCAGTTTCGGGAGTTCGAGCAGTCGGTGCCCGTGCGGCCAGAAGACATACCGCTTCACATGAAGCAGGCGGTCATCGCCTCGGAGGACCGGAACTTCTACCAACACGGAGGCGTCGACGTGCGGGGTAGCTTCCGCGCCCTCTACACCGACGTCCGCGGCGGCGGCATCTCCCAGGGTGGATCGACGATCACCCAGCAGTATGTGAAGAACACCTACGTCGGCAAGGACCGCACCCTCACCCGCAAGGTGCGCGAGGCCGTGGTGGCCAGCCAGCTCGACCGCCAGATCGACAAGGACGAGGTGCTCTTCAAGTACCTCGACTCGGTGTCGCTCGGCAACGGTGCCTACGGCGTGGGGGCCGCCTCCGAGACCTACTTCCGCAAGCCCGTCAACCAGATCACGGTGTCCGAAGCCGCGCTGTTGGCCGGGCTCATTCCCGCGCCCAGCCGCTATGAGCCCCGGGGACGAGGCCGACCCGACCCGACGCAACCGCCGACGGCGGAGGCGGAGAAGAAGCGGCTCATCGTCCTCGACAACATGCTGCAGGAGGGCTACCTCAACCAGGCCCAACACGACGAGGCGCTCACCCAGGTGGCCTGGCTCGAGGGCACCACACCCGAGCCCCCGCCGACGCCCCACACCCGCATCTTCCAGGCCCAGGCCCCCCCGACGGCCTACCCCTACTTCCTCGATTACGTCGAGAAGTACCTCAAGGCCAAGTACGGGGCCAAGAAGGTCGACACCGGTGGGCTGCGCATCCAGACGACCATCGATCCCAAGGTCCAGGCCGAGGCCGAGCGTTCGGTCGCCGAGGCCCTCAAGGGCGCGCCGCCGGCCAAGATCTCCCAGGGCCAGAACCAGGGCAAGCCGACGCCGCTCGAGATGGGCCTCGTCGCCGTCGAGCCCCAGACCGGTTTCGTCAAGGCGTTCGTGGGTGGCCGCGACTTCAACGCCGAGAACGACCCGGGCGCGCAGGTCAACCTGGCGCTCGGCGGGTGTTACCGGCCGCCGGACAAGTTCGCGAACGGCATTCCGATCCAGGTCGAGGTCGAAGCCACCTGCTGGCCGCTCGACGCCGAGGAGAAGTACGTCGAGGGCGGCGGATCCGGTCGCCAACCCGGCTCGTCGTTCAAGCCGTTCGTGCTGGCGGCCGCCTTCGAGAAGGGTGTGCTGCCGAGCAAGGTGTACCCGGCGCCGAACCAGTTCCGGGTGCCCGAGTGCAAGGTGACACCCAACTTCGACTGCACCATCGGCAACTACGAGGGCGCGTCGTTCGGGAGTTCCGACCTCCGGAACGCCACCCACAAGTCGATCAACACGGTCTACGCCCAGTTGGTCCGCGACGTCGGCTGCAAAGAGACGGGCGAGATGGCCAAGAAATTGGGCGTCACCTCGGCGTGGTACTCGCCGACCATTCACACCTGCTCGGGGAGCTACGCCCTCGGCACCCTCGACGTGTCGCCCCTCGAGATGGCGTCGGCCTATGGCGTCTTCGCCAACCGGGGCCTGCGTCAAGACTCGACGCCGATCGTGCGGGTCGAGGATCGCGACGGCAATGTGCTCGAGGACAACCGCCGCCGCGAGGCCACGCGAGTCATCGACGAGGCCGTGGCCGACAACGTGACCGATGTGATGAAGGGCGTCATCACCGGCGGCACGGGCAAGAACGCCAACATCAACCGTCCGGCCGCCGGCAAGACGGGTACCTCGCAGGCCAGCAAGAACTCGTGGTTCGTCGGCTACACCCCGACGCTGTCGACGGCCATCTGGGTGGGGTTTCGCGACGAACCGATCCCGATGCGCAACGTCCGGGGTTGTGCGCCCATGACCGGCGGCTGCCTCCCGGCCAAGACCTGGAAGTCGTTCATGATCCCGGCGCTGAAGAACGTGCCCGCCACCGAGTTCAGCGAGCCTGCCCCCATCAAGGTCATCGCCGACAAGCTCTCGAAGAAGGCCCGCACCGGGATCGATCCCGGTGAATCCCGCCGCCCCGCGGCCACCGGCATCGGTGGTCCCTACATCGTCGGCCCGCCCGCCCCCAAGGCGGAGATGCCCGACCCGGTGGCTGCTACCACCACGACGACGACGGCCCCTCCGGCGGCGACGACCAGCACGACTTCGACGACCCGTCCTCCACCGACGACCACGACAACCTCGAGGTCGCTGGTTCCCTAAGACGTCAGAATCAGGGCTTGGCTCCGGCGGTGGGTTCGGCGCCGTTGGGACACTTCAGGACCTTCTCGCAGGCCGCCCGGATCGGAGCCCCGAAGAAGACGGCGTCGGAGCCGAAGCCCAGCGGCGCGTAGGCCCGTGACGAAAGGGCCAGCACCTTGCCCTCGTCGTTGAGCAGAGGACCTCCCTGGAACGCCGGACCGATGGCCGCATCGTGCTGGATGCCGGCCGACGAGACGTCGGCCACGAAGCCCTGGCTGATGGCGCCGCCAGCGGCGCCCAGTCCGGAAACGGCGAAGATGCGCTGGCCCGTCTTGAGCGGCGGTTCGGTGCCGGCGAACTCGAGCTTCGGCACGTTGCCCTTCTTCACCACCAGTAGGGCGAGGTCTTTCTCCTCCTGCCAGGTGACCAGGGTGGCCGGCATCTCCTGGTCGCCCTTGCGCACCTTGACCGGTGGACCGGGCGTCCGCGTCGCCGCCCGCACCGTGTTGTACGACGCCAGGAACAAGGTCTGTTCGTTGTCGGACGCAACTGCGAACGCCGACCCCACCGAGGGCTGTCCGGCCTCGTCGAGGGTCGTAACGAAGTAGATCGACTTCTCGACCTTCTTGACCAGTGCGTCGAGCGTCTCGCCCTCGGCCCGGATCTTCTTGATCGGTTCGAGCTCCTTGCGGACCTCGGTCTTGGCCGCCTCGCGCTCAGCTGCGATGGTGTCGAGGGCCGTTTGGAACCGGGTGTCGAAGCCTTCGGTGAACTTCTCGATGCGGTCCTCGTTGCTGCTCAACCGGTAGTCGTAATACGCGTAGAGCACGGTGCCGCTGAACGCCGCCCCGATCGCCGTGGCCAGGATCAGCATCACGATCCCGATCACCGTCTTGGGGACCAACCGCTCGCGCCAAGGGGGGGGTCGGTAGTCCTGGTCGAACACGGGCACGGAGTCCGGTTCGCGTGTGCGCAGCGCCATCGGAGAGCAGCGTACGGCACAGGTAGGCTCCGCCGGTGGCGCACTCGGAGTCGTTCTCGGTGACACCAGGCGATCCGAGCGCCGTCCGCATGCGAGATGCGGCGACGGTGATGCTGGTGCGGGACGTCGACGACGGCATGGAGGTCTTCATGCTCCGTCGCAACCTCAACTCCGACTTCGTGGGTGGCGCCTACGTCTTCCCCGGGGGCGCCGTCGACGAGGCGGATCGCCACGCCGATCTCGAGCGTGTCTGTCAGGGACGCAGCGACGCCGCCGCCAGTGACCAACTCGGGATCGACGAGGGCGGTCTGGCCTTCTGGGTCGCCGCCGTGCGCGAGTGCTTCGAAGAAGCCGGCGTGCTGCTCGCCGTCCCCGACGGGCAGGACCATGTCGTCTCCTTCGCGGACTCGGCGACGGCCGAGCGGTTCGTCGAGCACCGACGGGCCGTTGACTCGGGAGAGAAGCGGCTCGTCGACCTGTGCGCCGAAGAGACCCTCCGCCTCGACGTCGACCGCATCCACTACTTCAGTCACTGGATCACGCCCGAGGGCCCACCTCGTCGCTATGACACCCGGTTTTTCGTCGCTGCGGCTCCGCCTGAACAGGTGCCGCTGCACGACGACCGCGAGACGATCGCCAACCTCTGGGTGCGTCCCCAAGACGCCCTCGACCGCCACCGACAGGGCGAGCTCGATCTGATCTTCCCGACGATCAAGAACCTCGAAGCCATCGGGCGCTTCGATCGTTCAGAAGATCTGCTGGCCCACGCCCAGTCGATCAGCGAGGTGCCGGCCATCCTGCCGCGCATCGTGCAAGACGAGGGCGGGATGCGCATCCTGCTCCCGTCCGATCCCGGCTACGACCAGGCGTTGGCCGCCATTCCTGCCGGCACTCCGCTGCCCGGCCGACCCGGAGGACCCGCCCATGACTGACCCAGTACACGATGACTGAACAAATACACGATGACTGACCTCACTCCGGGCATGGTCGTGGCCCTCAGCGATCGCGTGCGGCGCATCGTCGCTCCCAACCCGAGCGTCATGACCGGGCCCGGCACCAACACGTATCTCATCGGGACGAGTGACCTCGTCGTTCTCGATCCAGGACCCGACATCCCCGAGCATCTCGATGCCATCGTCGCGGCCGGCGAAGGCCGCATCCGCTGGATCGTCGTGACCCACACCCACTCCGATCACTCGCCCGGCGCCGGTCCCCTCCGTGACCGGCTCGGTCCCGATGTCGAGGTTCTCGGATTCGACGAGCGCGACGGATTCGCCCCCGACGTCTCGATCGCCGACGGACACGTCATCGAGGGCGACGGCTTCCGCCTGCAGGCGCTGCACACCCCCGGCCATGCCAGCAACCACCTCTGTTTCTTGCTCGAGGAAGAGCAGCTGTTGTTCTCCGGAGATCACATCATGAGTGGATCCACGGTGGTCATCGGCCCGCCCGACGGCGACATGACGGCCTACCTGGCCGCCCTCGATCGGGTGCGCGCCCTTCAGGTGGCGGGCATCGCTCCTGGCCACGGTGACTTCATCGCCGATTCCGGCGCCAAGATCGACGAGTACGTGACCCACCGTCTGGCCCGGGAGGCGACGGTCGCCACCGCGCTGGCCGAGGCCGGCGGGCCGGTCACCGTCGAACAGTTGGTGCCGGCGGTGTACGCCGATGTGAGCGAAGCGCTCTATCCGATCGCCCGCTTCTCGCTGTGGGCCCACCTCCGCAAACTCGTGGACGACGGGCGGGCGAAGGCCGTCGATGCTGACGACCTGAACACGACCTGGGAGCCGGGTTAAACACTCAGGGTGGTTGTGAAACCACATGATGTGGGACATACTCTCGAGGTGAACTCTCTTCGCGATCGAGTCGCATCGCGGACACGTGCACGAGTGGCGGTTCTGGCCATCGCGGGGTTGGTCGTACTCGGCCCGGTGGGCGTCGCCGCTCAACCGGGCGGCGTGGGATCGACTCGAGCGAAGCCGGCGTTGTTGGCCCAAGCCGACCCGGCCTCGGATGAGCGGGCCTTCGTCGACGCCCTCAACGGGGTGCGGGCGGGCGTGGGCCTCCCGGCGCTGGACATGGAGGTCAACCTCGTCAGCGTGTCTCGGGCGTGGAGCGAGCGGATGGTGGCGGCCAACGTCTTGTCGCACAACCTGGCACTGGCGGACCAGGCGCCGGCGAACTGGCTACGTCTCGGGGAGAACGTGGGCGTCGGCTCGTCCGTCGATGCGATCCACCGGGCCCTCGTCAACAGCCCGGCCCATTACGCCAACATCGTGGGTCGCTTCAACTACGTCGGGGTGGGCGTGGTGCGGGCGGGCAGCCGGGTGTGGGTCACCCAGACGTTCATGCAGGCGCCTTCCGGCACGGTGGTCCAGGCGGCTTCGACCGAGGCGTCGGCGGGAACGGGGACGAGCGCGGCTGCGGGCGACGGCTACCGCCTCGTCGCTTCGACCGGCGGTGTGTACGACTTCGGCACGTCTGCGGGCTTCGGCGGGATTTCTTCCGGGAGCCGCATCGTCGGCGGCGCCGCCACCCCGAGTCGCAACGGGTACTGGGCCGTCGCCGAGAACGGGACCGTCCACGCCCGGGGAGATGCGCCCGACCTCGGTGGCCTCGGGGGCCGCGGGTTGTCGGCCCCGATCGTCGGCATGGCCGCCTCGGCCACGGGCCGGGGATATTGGCTCCTCGGGCGTGACGGAGGGGTGTTCGCCTTCGGCGACGCCGAGTTCTTCGGGTCGACGGGGGCCCTGCGCCTCAACCGACCCGTGGTCGGGATCACCGCATCGCCGACCGGGCGCGGCTACTGGTTCGTGGCGTCTGACGGCGGCATCTTCGCCTTTGGGGACGCGGCCTTCCACGGCTCCGGAGGAGACATCCCCTTGAACCAGCCCATTGTGGGCATGGCGGCGTCACCTTCAGGAAACGGCTACTGGCTCGTCGCCCGCGACGGTGGCATCTTCGCCTTCGGTGATGCCGTGTACTTCGGCTCCACCGGCGACATCCGCCTCAACCAGCCCATCGTGGGCATGGCCCCTACG